>JAQWRQ010000001.1 GCA_029243595.1 Gammaproteobacteria bacterium
GATTTGGCTAATAAACTTATGCATCCAAGCTCTGAAATTGATCGTGAATATGCAGTGCGAGTACTCGGTCAAGTTGAAAATGAAGATATTAAGCAACTGACGACAGGTGTTGAGCTTGAAGACGGATACGCCAAATTTGATCGTGTTACTGTGGGTGGTGGTGAAGGCGCTAACCGCTGGTATAAAGTAGTACTTAAAGAAGGTCGAAAACGTGAAGTTAGGCGTTTATGGGAAGCATTAGGGTTTAAGGTTTCTCGTTTAATTCGCGTGCGTTTTGGTGAGATTCGCTTGCCAGAGAAGCTTAAGGCCAATCAGTATGATTATCTTAAGCCTGGGCAAGTTGGCTTGTTGCTAAAAGCGGTTGGATTATAAATATTAAAATCATATTACTTGATATAGATCAAGTACTTATATAGATACCATTGATACAATGACCTTGTTTTTAATAACAACAAGGAGAAATAAAATGTTAATGAGTGAACTAAATGCAGATCCGGTTTTTTATATGAGTCTATTGATGATTGGCTTAACAATTGGCACTTTTTTGTTTTTCTATTTCATGAAAAATTTTAAGACTAAGAATTAAGAATTAAGTTTTAAGTAACTTAAGTTGTCATACCTTACAACCATTGAATAGGTCTTAAATGATGTATTACGTGGTGGCATGATGGTGTTAATTATTTAACTGGTGCGCGTATGCTGATGAACGATCTTAATAACGATGGCGTTTTTTGGGCAGGCATTGCTTTTGTTGTTGTCTCTATTGTGGTCGGCATTCTAATAAAAGTGTATATTTCCAAACAACGATAAAGCTTTTATCGTTATCAAAAACCTTACTCCATAAAGTATAATTGCGCTTTTTAGTATCATTTTTAAGCGTTAATGTCTGATTACAAATCTAGCCTAAATTTGCCCGCTACAAAGTTTGCCATGAAGGCAAATTTGGCAAATCGTGAACCCAATTTTCTTAAAAAATGGCAAGATGACGATCTTTATGCACGTATTCGTGAGCATAATCAAGGCAAGCCAAAATTCACCTTACATGACGGCCCTCCGTATGCCAATGGCGACATCCATATTGGTCATGCGGTTAACAAGGTGCTTAAAGATATCATCATTAAGTCAAAATCTTTATCGGGTTTTGATGCGCCGTACGTACCAGGTTGGGATTGTCACGGCTTGCCGATTGAGCTTAATGTTGAAAAGAAAAAAGGAAAAGTTGGCCACAAGATTAGCGCTAATGATTTCAGAGCAGAGTGTCGAAAATATGCTGATGGCCAGGTCGCTAAGCAAAAGCAAGACTTTCAGCGTTTGGGTATTTTAGGTGACTGGGACAATCCTTATCTGACCAAAGATTTTAAATACGAAGCAGATATTGTTCGTGCTTTGGGTGAAATTGTTGAAAATGGCCATGTGTCCAAAGGCTTTAAGCCGGTTCATTGGTGTACAGAGTGTGGTTCTGCATTAGCAGAGGCTGAAGTTGAATACCAAGACAAACGCTCAGATGCCATTGATGTGAAATTCAAACTGATTGATGATTCAATGTTTGGTGTTGATAAGTCAGTATCACTGGTTATTTGGACCACCACGCCTTGGACGCTGCCTGCAAACGAAGCAGTAGCGCTACACCCAGATTTAGACTACGTATTGTTTGATGTTGGCGATGAATATTATTTGCTAGCGCAAGCATTGGCAGAAAACGCAATCTCACGCTACGGTATTGAAAACACAACTATTGGTGAGCAAGTTTTCTCGGGTAGTGAAATTGAAGGTTTGCAGGCACAGCATCCATTTTATGACAAACAAGTACCGGTAATTTTGGGCGATCATGTCACCACTGAAGCTGGTACAGGTGCAGTGCATACTGCGCCTGCCCATGGTCAAGAAGACTATGCAGTAGGGCTAAAATATGACCTACCAGTAGATTGCCCGGTAGACGGGCGTGGTGTATTTTTTGAAGATACTGAGCTTTTAGGCGGGCAGTTTATTTTTAAAGCCAATGCCAGTGTGATTGAGATTCTTGAAAACAGCAAGACTTTAGTAAAGCATGAGCCATTAGAGCATTCTTACCCGCACTGCTGGCGTCATAAAACACCGGTAATTTTTAGAGCAACACCGCAGTGGTTTGTTTCAATGCAACAAAATGGTTTGCGAGACAATGTTAACGCCGAAATTCCAAAAGTAGAGTGGATTCCAGATTGGGGTCAAAAACGTATTGAGCTAATGGTGGGTAATCGCCCTGATTGGTGTATTTCTCGTCAGCGTTTTTGGGGCGTACCAATTACATTATTTGTGCACAAACAAACAGGCGAGTTACACCCAAATACTAAAGAGCTATTTACTATTATTTCAGACAAAATTGAAAAAGGCGGTATTGAGGCTTGGTTTGAATCAGAGATTACAGATTTCTTAGGAAATGACGCTGATGATTACGATAAAACCACCGATACACTTGATGTATGGTTTGATTC
>JAQWRQ010000011.1 GCA_029243595.1 Gammaproteobacteria bacterium
TAATGGCTAAGCCAGATGGTTCAATTATTGAAACACCAATTACCTCAAACTTCCGTGAAGGTTTGAATAACATGCAGTACTTTATTTCAACACACGGTGCACGTAAAGGTCTAGCTGATACCGCACTTAAAACAGCAAACTCGGGTTACTTAACACGTCGTTTGGTGGATGTTGGACAAGATCTAGTGGTTAATGAAGTCGATTGTGGTACTGAAAACGGACTCATCAAGAAGGCTACGATTGAAGGCGGTAACATTGTACAAACACTCGGTGCTGCGGTATTAGGCCGTGTGATGGCTGAAGATGTGTTAATTCCAGATTCAACTGAAGTGTTATTATCTAAAGGTCATTTAGTAACTTTAGAAGATTCAGACAAGATTAATGAATTAGGTGTTGAATCAATTAAAGCGCGTTCTACTATTACTTGTGACACTGGCTATGGCGTTTGTGCTTCTTGTTATGGTAATGACATGGCACGTGGCCATCAGATTGGCGTTGGTGAAGCAGTTGGTGTTATTGCAGCACAGTCTATCGGTGAGCCGGGTACACAGTTAACCATGCGTACGTTCCACATTGGTGGTGCAGCTTCTGCATCAACAGCAGTGAGTAGTATTAACATTAATACTGATGGTATTGCCCATTTAGAAGGCATGAAGTCAATTACAAATGCTAATGGCGATTTGGTGGTGATTTCTCGTTCATCTGAAGTGACCATTCGTAATGTTAAAGGCCAAGAAGTTGAGCGTTATAAGATTCCTTATGGTGCGATTGTTCATGTTCAAGATGGCGGCACTGTTAAGGCAAAAGACAAGATTGCAGACTGGGATCCGCATACGCACCCAATTATTTCTGAGCAGTCAGGTCGTGTGGTTTTTGTTGATTTTGTTGAAGGTGTTACGGTTAACAAAAAAACAGATCCACTAACAGGTCTAACCTTCTTCGAAATGATTGATGAAGCAGAAAGATCAGCAGCAGCTAAAGGCTTGAAACCATTGATTAAGATGGTTGATGAGAAAGATTCAGAGATGGTGTTATCAACACACTACCTACCTTCAACAGTGAAGATCAATCTAGAAGACAATCAAGTCATCACCGCAGGTGAAGTCTTGGCTAAGATTCCAAAAGACCAGTCTAAGACCAGTGATATTACTGGTGGTTTGCCACGTGTTGCTGACTTATTTGAAGCACGTAAAGCTAAAGACCATTCAATCCTTGCAGAAGCAACGGGTGTGATTAGTTTTGGTAATCCTACTAAATCTAAAGATCGTTTGATCATTACTTCACAAGAAGGTGAAGCTACAGAAATGATGATTCATAAATGGCGTCAAATTAACGTCTTTGATGGTGAGTCTGTTGTTAAAGGTGATGTGGTTTCAGATGGTCCTTCTAATCCGCATGATATCTTGCGTTTACTAGGTGTTGAGGCTTTAGCTAACTACGTGGTTAGAGAAGTTCAAAATGTTTACCGCCTACAAGGTGTAAATATCTCTGATAAACATATCGAAGTGATTGTGAAGCAAATGCTACGTAAAGTTGAAGTGCTTGATGCAGGTGATTCGTCACTCGTTAACGGTGAAATAGCTGAGAATGTACGTGTTATTGATATCAACAAACAATTAGCAGCACAAGGCAAAGACCTTGTGTCTTGCCAAAGATTGTTGATGGGTATTACTAAGGCATCACTATCAACAGAATCGTTTATCTCTGCAGCGTCGTTCCAAGAGACAACGCGTGTGTTAACCGAAGCCTCAACCACAGGCCGTGTTGATACACTGAGAGGCTTAAAAGAAAACGTGATTGTGGGTCGTTTAATTCCAGCAGGTACGGGTTTTGCACATCACCAAGAGCGTCGTGCAAAGCGTGCCGAAGGCATGATGCAAAGCGCTGATGCAGAAGCAGCACTTTCAGAGCAGTTAAGTGAAGCAGAAGAGGCGACTGAAGAGTAACGTTAGGCTTTACTAATAAATAAAAAAACCGCAGTCAATTATGGCTGCGGTTTTTTTTTCGCCTGCGATTAAGACACGTGCCATATCAACAACGCTTGGTATAAAATGCGATTATGAATAAAGCAAGCTTCGATCAACATGTAACGGATGGATATAACCATATCCCAGTATATAAAGCCGTTGCCATTGATACAGATACCGCATTAGGTCTATATTTAAAATTAGCCAACAACCATTACTCGTATTTATTTGAGTCAGTTCAAGGTGGTGAAAAATGGGGTCGTTATTCAATGATTGGCCTACATGCACAAACCGTTATCAAGGTATTTAACCATGAAGTTCGTATTGAGCAAGAAGGCGAACTACTAAAATCAACCGAAGAAAAAGACCCACTCGTCTGGATTGAACAATATCTAAACCAATATAAAGTACCAGAATTAGAAGCCTTGCCAGACTTTAATGGTGGTTTGGTGGGTTACTTTGGTTATGAAATTATTCGCTATATTGAGCCAAGACTCTCAAACATCGATAAGCCTGATGAACTCGGCGTGGCTGATATTTTGTTAATGGTGTCGAACGATTTGGTTGTATTTGATAATCTACTTAATCAAGCTTTTGTAATTACCCATATCGATCCAAGTAAGCAAAGCTATGAGGATGCCCTTATCCGTTTAGATGAGATATCCAAACAAATTGACCAACCATTAAAGCCGTCTGACTATCAATCTGACCAAATTACTGAACAAGATTTTATCTCAAGCTTTGGCGAGGAAAACTACAAAGACACTGTTAAAAAAATTCAAGAATACATTGTTGCAGGTGATGTGATGCAGGTCGTGCCTTCGCAACGCCTTAGTTGCAAATTTAGTGCGCCACCGGTTGAGCTATACCGCCAATTAAGGCGTCTTAATCCATCTCCTTATATGTATTACCTTAACTTGGGAGATACGGCCATTGTCGGCTCATCGCCAGAGATTTTAACTCGTGTAGATGGTGACAGACGTGCAACTGTTCGCCCTATAGCCGGCACACGCTCTCGTGGTGTCAACGAAAAAGAAGACTTAGCATTGGAGAAAGATTTACTAGCTGACGAGAAAGAAATCGCCGAACATTTAATGTTAATTGATTTAGGTCGTAATGATTTGGGCCGTATTGCCAAAACTGGCACAGTTAATTTGACGGATAAAATGTTTGTTGAGCGCTATTCGCATGTAATGCATATTGTTTCAAACGTTGAGTGTGAGCTTCAAGATGACATGAGTGCCATGGATGTATTAAAGGCAACCTTCCCAGCAGGAACGCTGAGTGGCGCACCAAAAGTGCGAGCAATGGAAATCATTAATGAAGTCGAGCCACTTAAGCGTAATATTTATTCAGGTGCGATTGGTTACTTGTCATGGCATGGTTGTATGGACATGGCCATTGCTATACGCACCGCAGTGGTAAAGGATGAAACCCTTTATATACAGGCAGGTGCAGGTATTGTCTATGATTCAGTGCCACAATCAGAATGGGATGAAACCATGCACAAAGCACGTGCTTTGATTAAAGCTGCCGAGCAGGTTTAAGGTTGTAATACTAAAGAAACTATATTAGATTTTCATAAAAGTCTTGCATTTGTATTTTTAATGGTTATGATAGGGGTTTTGGTAAGGTAGTAACTCCTTGCAAGGGGTTATATTTTTTTATATATAAAAGAGGAGAGAAACATGAAGAAAACTATTTCTTCTATCTCAGCAGTTGTAACATTGGCGACATTATTCATGATGCCAACACAAGCAGGTGCTAAAGAGATGACGGACGAAGAGGTTACTTTCGGTCGTAAAGCAGGTAACTGCTTAGCATGTCATATGATTCCAGGCGGTAACTTGCCAGGCAATATTGGCCCACCACTACTTGCGATGAAAGCAAGATATCCAGATAAGGCAACACTAAAAGCGCAAATCAGTGACGCTACGGTTAGAAATCCAGATTCAATCATGCCTCCTTTTGGTAAGCATGGCATCTTGACAGACAAGCAGCTTGATCAGGTTACAAATTACATTTATTCTAAATAAGGAGAAGACGATGAAAAGAAGATTATTTTTAAAAAGCGCAATGGCAGGTTCTGCAGTTGCAACAGCAGTAGGCGCAGGCTTACTAACACCATCAATGGCATTTGCTAACTCAGCAGACTTTAAAGCTAAATCAGACGCAGCAGGCGCTTCAGCAGCTGGCGCAGGTAAAGGTTCTTTTAAGTTTAAAGCCCCTAAGATTGCTGAAAACGGTGCAGTAGTGCCAATGACAGTAGATGCTTCTAAAATGGAAGGCGTAACTAACGTTTCTTTCTACGTTACTGCAAACGGTACACCATTAGCAGCTTCGTTTAATTTGTCTGGTGCTCAAGGTTATGTTTCTACTCGTATTAAGATGGGTAAAACTTCCAATGTAGACGCATTAGTTACTGCAGGCGGCGCGACAACTAAAGTATCGCAAGAAGTGAAAGTAACAATTGGCGGCTGTGGCGGTTAATAATTAATTAATTAATAAATTAAATAAAAAATTAAAGGAGAATTAAAAATGGCAAAGATCAAATTAAAGCCTAAAGCTAGAAAAGGTGTTATCGGTATCAAGTGTTTAATTAAACACCCAATGGAAACTGGTTTACGTAAGAAAAAAGGCAAATTAGTACCTGCTAACCACATTGTGCACATGGTTGTATCTCACAACGGCACTACAATAGTTGATGCAGATATTGGTAGCTCTGTTTCTAAAGACCCATACTTTAAATTCAACGTTGCTGGCGCTAAAGGCGACACAATCGAACTTAAGTACAAAGACAGCAAGGGCAAAACAGGTTCTGCGACTGCGAAGTCTAAGTAACTTTATATAATTGAGGAGAGATCAATGAAAAAACTAATAACTGCAGTAGTCAGTATAGGTTTAATGGCTGGCGCTACATCTGCAATTGCAGATATGGAAGCTGACCGTAAAGCCTTTGTTGGCCACTTTAAGTCCATTCAACCAAGCGTTGAGTTTGCAGACTACACTAATGGTGTTTATGCTTACGATGAAGGCTCTAGAGGTCAGTTTGAAGAGATTCTAGACGGCATCCCACCGTATGAAGAAGCGGTGGAAAAAGGCGCAGCAGAATTTGAAAAGTTTGGTTTAGCCAAATGTGCGGCACTTGCAGATCCTGCAGCGGCGCGTGTAAAGCACCCATACTATGATGATGCAGCTGGTACAGTAGTAACACTAGAAGGTACAATCCGTAAGTGTTATAACGAACAAACTGGCAAGAAGATGGGCCCGATGAAAGGTAAAGTTGCCCGCATTAGTGCTTGGATTTCTGATCAAGCAGCTGGTGAAAAGGTCAACGTAAAGGTTGAGTCTGATGGTGCAAAAGCAGCTTACGCAAGAGGTAAGGCTACTTTCTATGCTAAGCGTGGTCAGTTCAATATGTCATGTGCAGATTGTCACGTATACAACGCTGGTAAGAAAGCCAGAGCTGATATCTTGTCACCTGCATTAGGCCACACAACACACGTGCCAATGTATCGTGCAAAGTGGGGTAGTTTAGGTACATTACATCGTCGTTATGGTGGCTGTTACAAAAACATGCGTGCTAAGCCTTTAATGGCTCAAAGCCCAGAGTATCGTGATATGGAGTTCTTCCATCAAGCGATGAGCAATGGCCTTGAGATTACTGACGCTCGTTACAGAAAATAGGAGAGTATGATGAAAAAATTACTACTAACAACCTTAACTGTATTTGCCTTTTCAGCACAAGCTGATTATTTAGGTAGCTCACATAACTGGAACGACGGCTCATCTGATCCGTTTAAAGCGGCACTTGCTGCTGCTGAGTCTGGTTATGCTGCAAACCTAAAAGCTCACATGGCTTGGCGTGATACAGGCAAGATGATCAAAGAAGCTAAAAAACTACAGGCATCAGGCAATACTGCTAGTGCACTAGCTTTAGCTAATAAAGCTCACACACAAACAGTAAATGCGGCAGAGCAAACTGTTGGTGCGAGTTCAGCTGGTCCTAGATTCTAGTAATCTAAACAGTTAAATAAAAAATACCCCTTTATTGGGGTATTTTTTTGTCTGTGTTTTCTAGGATTGAAAAAAACAAAAGCAATAATAAAGCAAACAAAAGAACGCATTACAGAGGAATGAATGAGAAATAAAAAGTAATTCATGCGGATCTTCCTTGTGACCCAATGGCGACTTACAAAAGTGAATGGATTGATTGGAATGTGTTTTTTTGTAAAAATATTGACTAATAGGCCACTGTATTAAAAATTTTTGATAAACACTTAAACTTTACTTGTTTTTTTATAAAAAACTCTGAAAATCCCTAAAACACCTTATGTTTTAGTCGTTATATAACGGTTTTTAAAAGTGTTTATTGTTTTAAGGTGGGTATTTCATTATTTGCTATATTTTTAAAGTATAAAAAGATACATAAGTTACTTATATCTTGTCATAATTGTCAGTTAAATCATTGCACTAAGTAAATAAAAAGGGGAGAGTGGGTATATGTTTAGCGAAACTGTAAAAAATAAAATCGATCAAGCGGGTGACTTCTTGATTGAGGCATTTCATTTGGTGGGTTTATTTGTAATCGGCGGTACGGTAGTTTGGTCGGCAGTTAGTGAGTATCTACTGATCATGCAGCACGAATCAGGCTTCGCTTCTCTTAAAGATATTCTATTAATGTTTATTTATCTAGAACTAGGTGCGATGATTGGTATCTATTTTAAAACTCATCGCTTACCGGTGATTTTCTTAATCTTTATTGCCATTACTGCTATCACACGATTTATGGTGATCGACATGAAATCTCTAGTCGCTAATGACAGTTTTAATTTGATTATTATGGTTACTTCTATTTTAATTTTAACTATTTCAGCAGGTGTTTTAAGATTTACTGAAAAAAAGTATGACACTTCAAATGAGTGTTGCACTTAAATAACACAAGGGGAGAGGTAAAGTGAATACGGCAATTAAGGTTGGGGCGTTATTGATTGGTGGTTACGCCGCTTATGGTATGGGGTCTTTTATGTATACCATGGGCGATGACATGACCAACATGACCAAGTCAGTTGGACAAATGACTCAAGACGTTCACTCTATGGCAAAAAATATGAACGGCATGGCGCTTAATATGATGCAAATGGCGCAAAGCATGGTAGATGGTCAAAAGAAAATGGGTGACGATTTTGCCAATGTTGCCAGAGATATGAATATCATGACTCGTTCAATGGTGTCGATGGGTAGAGATATGAATGGTTTAGGTGCGCAGATTTCAGGCATGAATGTTAATATTAAAGAAATGAACGGCTCAATGTCGCGCATGAGTGGCGACATGTCAACCATGAATAATTCGATGTCGGGTATGCGTTACGACATCAACAAATTCACCAAGCCTGAAAATATCATGATGCCTTGGATGCGTTAACACTAATCTAATTTATTTTAAACCGCCCTTTGAGGCGGTTTTTTATTACCCTAAGGTTTTTATTTTTTTAAATTTAAAAATATAAATAATCCATTATTTTCCAGTTGTAAAATAAAGCATAAATCATGCGATTATTTTTATTTTTTTTAACCTTGTTGAATGCCAAATACTGAGTTCGTCCACCTTCATTGTCATAGCGAGTATTCTGTTGAGAATAGTTTAATTCGCATACCAAAATTGGTAGAAAAAGCCAAAGAACTTGGTATGAGCTCTATTGCACTGACTGATAATGCTAATTTATTTGCAGCAGTTAAGCTTTATAAA
This sequence comes from Gammaproteobacteria bacterium, assembly GCA_029243595.1. Taxonomy (GTDB): domain Bacteria; phylum Pseudomonadota; class Gammaproteobacteria; order PS1; family Pseudothioglobaceae; genus Thioglobus_C. Next base: position 7,717 of record JAQWRQ010000011.1, read on the forward strand.
GAAGCCAAAGGGGCTGGTATTAAGCCAGTTTTTGGCGCCGAACTTATTCTCAAGGGTGAAGAGAAAAATACTTCTTTGTTGCTTTTGTGTCAAAACCATGAAGGTTATTTAAATTTATCTGAGCTGATTTCTTTGTCTTATCTGCATGGGCAAACCATTGATGGTGTGAGCATTACTGCTGAGCAATTACAAGCGCACCATCAAGGTTTGATACTTATTGCATTACCAGTGCGTAGCGATGTGGCACAACACTTAATTAATAATCAAATTACCGAAGCAACTCAACAAGCACAAGCTTGGCAAGTTGTGTTTGGGGATCGATTTTATTTAGGTGTGCAGCGTACTGGCAGAGTTTATGATGAGCGTCATTTACACCTTTGTATTGAACTTGGGTTAACGCTTGATATTCCTTTGGTAGCAACTAATGATGTGGAGTTCTTACAAAAGCAAGATTTTGATGCGCACGAGGCCAGAATCTGTATTTCTCAAGGCGGTTTGTTGGATGATGCGCGCCGTGAGAAGCACTACCATGCTGAGCAGTATTTAAAATCTGGCGAAGAAATGAGCACTCTGTTTTCCGATTTGCCTGAGCTCATTATTAATAGTGCTGAAATCGCCAAACGTTGCAATGTTCATTTTGAATTATACAAAAAGAACTATTTGCCAGATTTTCCAATTCCAGAAGGGTTGAATATTGCACAGTTTTTGACTCAAGAATCACAAGCGGGTTTGGATAACCGTCTGCAAGGGTTGGAGGTCGATCGACAAGTTTATGATGATCGTTTGGCATTTGAATTGTCTGTGATTATTCAAATGGATTTTCCAGGGTATTTTTTAATCGTGGCTGACTTTATCAGCTGGTCAAGAGACAACGGTATACCGGTTGGTCCTGGCCGTGGTTCTGGTGCGGGCTCTTTGGTGGCTTATGTATTGGGAATTACCAATGTTGACCCAATCAAACACGAGTTATTATTTGAGCGTTTTCTAAACCCTGAGCGTGTGTCGATGCCAGATTTTGATATTGATTTTTGTACCGATCGTCGTGATGAGGTAATTGAATACGTTTCTAAGAAATACGGCGCTGAAAAAGTATCACAGATTATTACTTACGGTACCATGGCGGCTAAAGGTGTTGTGCGTGACGTAGGACGTGTTTTAGGCCATCCTTACGGTTTTAGTGACCGGATATCTAAGTCTATCCCTAACGACCTTAAAATCAACCTCTCTCGAGCGTTAGGCTATTTTAAAGAAGGGGAGTCGCAAGAAAATAAAGATAAGTGGTATTCTGAAGAGTTAAAAGGTCGATATGACTCTGAAGAGAGTGTTACCACCTTGATTGACTTGTCACTAGAATTAGAAGGACTAGTGCGTAATGTCGGTACTCACGCTGGTGGCGTGTTGATTGCACCAAGTAAAATTAGTGATTTTTGCCCAATTTACAAAGGCCCTAACGAATCAGATGGTGTGGTTTCACAATTTGACATGAAAGATGTTGAGGCCATGGGTTTGGTGAAGTTTGATTTTTTGGGCTTGTCCAACCTTACCGTTATTGATAAAACTGTTAAGCTTGTTTTTGCCAAAGGCTTGAGTGATGATCTGATTGATTTAGACGCACTATCTTTGGATGACAAGGGTGTGTACGAGTTACTTCAGCGCTGTGACACCACGGGTATTTTCCAGCTTGAATCAGAGGGTATGCGTGGCTATTTGAAAAAACTTCAGGCCGATTCATTTGAAGATATTGTCGCAATGCTAGCCTTGTATCGACCAGGCCCACTTGGTGCTGGTATGGTTGATGACTATATTGGCGTGAAGCATGGCACACAAAAAGTGAAGTACCCACACCCAATGTTAGAAGAGATTCTTAAGCCAACCAATGGCGTATTTTTGTACCAAGAGCAAGTAATGAAATCTGCCCAGGTAATGGCAGGCTACTCGCTCGGTGGTGCTGATTTGCTACGCCGCGCAATGGGTAAAAAAATCGCTGCAGAAATGGATGCACAGCGTGATGTATTTGTTAAAGGTGCAGCTGAGCACGATATCGATGTAGAAAAAGCCAATGAAATTTTTGATTTGATTGACAAGTTCTCAGGTTACGGATTTAACAAATCACATTCAGTGGCCTATGCTTATGTTTCTTACCAAACCGCCTGGTTAAAGGCGCATTATCCTGCTGCCTTTATGGCATCGGTACTTTCAGGCATGATGGATGATACCGATCGAATTGCCTTTACCGTGAATGAAGTGCAAAACATGGGTTTGACGGTTGATGGCCCGAGTGTTAATGAGTCTTACCATGAGTTTAGCATTCGAGATGAAAAAACTATTACTTATGGCTTGGGTGCAATCAAAGGTGTGGGTGAGGCGTTGGTAGTGGTATTGGTGGCTGAGCGAGAAGCAAATGGAAACTACAAAGATTTGTTTGATTTTTGTACGCGTATTGAGCGCAAGTCTTTAAACAAACGCGCCGTTGAAGCGTTGATTTATAGTGGCGCTTTGGATGGCTTTGGTATCGATCGTGCCAGTTTAATCAAGACCTATCCAAGTGCAATGAAGCAGGCAGAGCAACGGCAAACCGACCAATCAAGTGGCCAGAGTGGCTTGTTTGCAAATGAGCAGGTGCATAAAGAATACGAGGCACATTATCTGCCGAGCTCAAGCTTTTCTTTTAGAGAGACTTTACAGTTTGAAAAAATGGTAATGGGTTATTATTTTTATAATCATCCGACCGATGAGTATAAATCCGATTTAAAGCATATTTCTGCTACCTTGCCTTCTGCCTTGGTATTTAGGAATAACAAAGAGGCCCGAATATTAGCATTGATTTCAGAGCTGCGTTATCGCTCAACTAGAAGTGGCAAGCAAATGGCAAATATTATGCTTGAGGATGGTGGTACATTGCTAAATGCGGTTATTTTTCCAAAAGTAATGGAATCAGTCAGTGATCAGTTAGTAGCTGATAGCGTTGTTGTTGCTTCTGGAAAAATTAATAAAGATTATCGAGATGAGTGGCAGTTGATGATAGACAAGGTAGAGGCTGTTGATACGGTTAAAGAAAAATACGCCAGAAGTTTTGAGGTGTTACTTAATCAAAAACATCAAAGATTGTTTGAGCAGCTTTCAGTGCTATTAAAACAAAACCAAGGCCGGTGCCCTGTGAAGTTTCAATATCAAGTGGACAGTACTCAAGGCAGTATCATTGCTCAAGATTATTTTGTAAAACCAACCCAGCAGTTGGTAGATGCAGTTGATGCGTTGTTAGGTGATCGCGTGAGTAAGATTAATTACACCTAAAGGCCTGAGCATTGTCGCATGTAGTAACGCGCATGATCTTTTCTGTATTCATTGATACGAATTTCGTCTCCCAACTCAACAACTATTTGACCCGCACAGTTGCTGTTAATCAGCCGAATGTTGTTGGTTTTGTATCGATCAACTATTTGTTGAGCAGGGTGATTAAATCGATTCTTAAATCCACTTGAGACTACAACAGTTGAAGGAGAGACTGCATCAAGAAAGACCTGTGTTGATGAGGTTTTACTACCATGGTGCGGGGATATTAAAATGTCGCTATTCAGTTTTTCTTTTTGATATTTAATTAATTGTTTTTCAGCTTTTTTCTCGATATCGGCACTCAGTAACACTGAGAACTTATCAGTAGAAACTTTTAAAACACAAGAGGCGTTGTTACCCTTTAGGCGGGTATTCTTGGTGGGGCTCAACATTTCAAACAACACACCGTCCCAACGCCACTGCTGCCCGGCATAGCAGTGAGAAGATTGCTGGGTGATTTTATCTGGTGTTGAAGTAATTATTTCCCCAGCCTCAAATGTTTTCAATATATCAATCAAGCCACCGATATGGTCATTGTCTGCATGCGAAATAATAACTTTATCCAAGGTGTTAATTTGCTTGGCTTGAAGATAAGGAATGATGACGCTTTCCCCTAAATTAAACCCAGAAGGGTAGCGAGCGCCAGCATCAAATAACAAGGTGTGGTTTTGTGTTTGCACCACTTGAGACAGTCCTTGTCCCACATCAAGAATGGTGATTAGCGCAGTATTTTTTGGTATTTTTTCATGAGGGGTAAACAGCATTAAACTCAGTATGAGTACTGATAAAGCGCGTAATTTTAAGGATTTTGGGGAAAGTGCAATAAATACAGCCAAGATGAATAAAATTAAATCCAGAGTTTGTGTTTGAGTGTAATGCCATTGATTAAATTCAAACTGTTGTAACAAGGCTAAAAAATAACCTAGCCCAGTCAAAGCCTGGTTGGCCACCATAAAGCTTAATTCGGCCGGATAAGACAAACCAATAAGCATCAATAGTGCACCAATTAAAGACAGTGGCGTGATAATAAAACTAAAGATAGGAATTGCAATTAGATTGGCAATAGGTGAAAGCAAAGATCCGGAAGAAAAAAACCAAGCAATTAAAGGCAAAGTAGCCACACTGATAAGCAGCTGTATGTAGAGTAGTCGAAACAACCAAGACTTATCTTGATGTTGTTTGACACCATAAATGATAACCCCAACCACATAGAATGACAACCAAAAACCAACACTAAAAATGCTTAGTGGATTATTAGCCAGTACCAAAATAAGTGCCAAACCATAAAGCTGCCAAACATTATGATGGCGTCGTAGAATCAAACTGATAAAAACCACGCTAGCCATAATAAAGGCGCGACCTGTCGGAATAGAAAAGCCAGCAATCAGCGCATATAAAAAAGCCGAAATCAAACCGAAGTAGGCGCCTAACACTTGAGATGGCATTCGCTTACAGCAACGTGGACAACGACGCCATAAAAATTGTGCCAATAGGAATACAAACCCAGAAATCAAACCAATGTGGAGCCCAGATATGACGCTTAAATGTGTGGTGTTGGTGGCTTTAAATAGCATCCAGTGTGTATCTTTGATAAAAGATCGGTCACCAATAATTAGAGCGTTAATCACACCGCCAAAATCTAAGGATTGTAAAAACGGCTGTAGTGAATAGCGAAGTTTTTGTCTAAATCGATCAATCGAATTTACTCGGTTAACCTCACTCAGCTGATTAGACTCTGAGGTTCTGACATAACCAGTTGCGTCAATCTGTTTGTAAAACAACCATTTTTCGTAATCAAATCCGCCCAAATTTTGGTAGCCGTTGTTACGTTTAAGTTTGAGTTGCAATTGCCAGGCATCACCTGTTTGTAAATCGGGGTGGTTTTTGCCATACCAAGAGAGCTTGACTCGAGCTTTAAAGGGAGAATTAACAGAAAAAATAAATTTGGTTTTATCGGCAGAAGATTCAGGCAAATCGGCAACAATTCCAGTCACGAGTATCGGTTGGTTAAGGTAAATATCCTCTACATGAGTGCTAAAGTTTTGAGTGGAAAACCAGCCCATCCAGGCAAAACCCAGTAAAAAAATCAAACCATTGATTGCCAGCGTTTTTTTGCGTCTAAACAGTACTGAAATCGCTAAAAAACTACATAAAATTACCAGCCACTCACTACTTGATATTTCAAGTGTATTTTTGAATGAAAATATGCTGATACCAAGTAGAAAATTTAGGGCGTAAATCAGCATAAAAATTGACAATAAAATGGAAAGGCGATTAGATTAAATAATTACTATTTTATGATAGTCTAATATTTCGTGAAACACTTGATTTGATACGTGGAACATAAATAGTTATCCTCCACAGTGTGGTCAAAGTAATAAATTAGTGTTTTCTAATATTATCATTTTGCGTAATTTTATATAAGTAACTGATTTTAAAGTAAAAATAATAAGTGTTTAGTTTTTATTCAAAACCATAGAAAACCTTAATATATCGGTGTTTTTCATGGATTTTGGTAAGATATTAACAGAGTTATCCACAGTTTTGTGAGTAACTCTATTGAGTGTTGATTTAACAAGGTTTTTCGTTGTTTATAAAATTTTTTTACTGATAATTTCAATGATTTTTCGACCCAGCTTTTGTTTGCTATTTTTTGTCAGTTTTATATTGCTTTTTTGATCGATATAAACCACTTCATTTTCGTCACTTTTAAAGCCTAAATCGGTATTTGAGACGTCATTTAGAATAATGGCATCACAACCTTTATTATCAAGCTTGTTTTGGGCGTTTTTAAGTAAGTTTTGTGTCTCTGCAGCAAAACCAATGCAAATAGGTTTTTTGTCTAATTTACAAACCTCTTTTAAAATATCTTTGGTTGGGGTGAGTTCTATTGTTAATGTTTGACTAGACTTTTTTATTTTGTGATTTTCAGGGTTTTTTATCGAATAATCACTCACCGCTGCGCAAGCAATAAAAATATCTTGGCCGTTGATATTTTCCATCACCGATTGATACATTTTTTCAGCAGTTGTGGCTGAAATTATTTCTGCTTTTTGATTAAGTTCAACGCTAACATTGCCAGCTACAAGTGTGACTTGCGCACCAGCTTCAATACAAGCATCTGCAAGTGCAGACCCCATCTTGCCGCTGGAATGGTTAGAAAGATATCTAACTGGGTCAATTGCTTCAATGGTGGCGCCTAAGGTGATTAATACTTTTTTACTACTCAGTTTAGTAGATTGAAATATTAGCCCCACTTGCTTGGCGATTTTATCTGGCTCAGGTAGTCGTCCTTCGCCAATATCACCACAGGCTTGTACCCCATGCTCAGGGTTAATGATTTGAATATCGCGCTGTACAAGTGTCTCTAAATTAGCCTGAACACTGTTAGAAGCGTATATTTGTTGGTTCATTGCCGGTGCAACTAAGGTTGGGCAGTCGCTGGCTAAAATCACGCTACTAAGCAAATCACAAGCTTTACCTGCTGCTATATTTGCAATTGTATTGGCACTAGCTGGTGCGATTAATAATGCATCTGCCCATTTGGCTAATTCAATATGCCCCATGGATAATTCAGCTTGCTTATCCCATAAATTGTCATGAACTTTGTTCTTAGAAGTGGCTTGTAAAGATAGTTCAGTAATAAATTGTGCACCACCTTGGGTTAAGATAACGCGAACTTCGGCGCCTAAATCTTGTAAACGCCGCACAATATCAGGCGCCTTATAAGCGGCAATTGAACCACTAACGCCAAGCACAATATGTTTGTTAGTTAAATGACTCATGTTTTTATATTGGCAGTTATACGGATATCGTTGCCCACCATTCTAATGTCACTAAGGTTGAGTTGAATTTTATTTTCCATAGTGTCAAGTGCTAAGGTTGCCATTGAGTTGGCATTACTGCCCATCAGCAATGGTGCGGTATAAATGACAAGCTCATCGACTAATTTTGCCTTAATCATAGCGCCAATCAAATTTGGCCCTGCTTCAAGTAAAACAGAATTAATACCTTGTTCTCCTAGCTGCTTAAGTGCATTAGCTAGATCGATTTTTCCATTTTCAAGTATTTTGCTATTGTCAGGGTTAAGCAATAGGGTTGGCGCATCGTTTGAAAAAATATTAAATGTTTGATCTGTGATTTGTTGTTGGCTGTCAATCACCACTCGTAAGGGTGTTACAGTAGACGCATCAAGTCGCACAGTCAATAAGGGGTTGTCAGATAAAACAGTACCGGACCCAGTGATGATGGCTTGATTTTTAGCGCGTAAATGCTGTACGTCTGTTCTAGCAGCTTCACCTGTAATCCACTTACTTTCACCAGAAGCCATGGAGGTTTTACCATCAAGACTCATGGCGATTTTGCAAGTAACAAAAGGCAACCCTGTTTGCATGCGTTTAATAAAGCCACGATTAAGGGTTAAGGCCTCGGTTTCCAATAGGCCAACACTGACTTTAATATTGGCTTCTTTTAACATAGCAAGGCCTTGGCCACTTACTAATGGATTTGGGTCTAGTGTGGCGATAATCACACGTTTGACGTCTGCATTAATAATGGCTTGCGCACAAGGCGGTGTTTTCCCTTGATGTGAGCAGGGCTCTAAAGTCACATAAAGTGTGGCACCATTAGCCTGATGGTTGATTTGTTCTAAAGCGTTAATTTCTGCATGTGCTTCACCAAAGGTTTGGTGGTAGCCTTTGGCTATGATTTTATCGTCTTTAACCACCACGCAACCCACCATAGGATTGGCCTTAACGCCATCTCTGCCTTGACCAGCAAGTTTGAGTGCAAGCGACATATAATGTGAGTCATTTTTTGAAAAAGTTACCACGATATTTCGGATATAATTGCTTAAATTTTTTTAAATAAAGTTAACCTTATTTTACCCAGGAGAAACAACGTGGATGAGAAGAAAAAACAAGCCCTAAAAGCAGCACTTGCACAGATTGATAAGCAGTTTGGCAAAGGCTCAGTTATGTATTTGGGCGATGAACAAGCTCAGGCAGATATCGAAGCGGTTTCTACAGGTAGTTTAAGTTTGGACATTGCGTTGGGTATTGGTGGCTTGCCACGTGGTCGTGTGATTGAGATTTACGGCCCTGAGTCCTCAGGTAAGACAACCTTAACCTTGCATGTGATTGCTGAAATGCAGAAATTAGGCGGTACAGCTGCATTCATCGATGCTGAGCATGCGCTTGATCCACAGTACGCTAGACGACTAGGCGTTAATACAGATGACTTATTAATCTCACAGCCAGATACTGGTGAGCAAGCCTTAGAAATTACCGATATGCTGGTGCGTTCGGGCGGAGTAGATATTGTGGTGATAGACTCGGTGGCAGCACTGACACCAAAAGCAGAAATTGAAGGTGAAATGGGTGCTTCACACATGGGCCTACAAGCCAGATTAATGTCACAAGCATTGAGAAAATTAACCTCAAACATCAAAAAAACCAACACCATGGTGATCTTTATTAACCAATTACGTATGAAAATTGGCGTTATGTTCGGCAATCCTGAAACGACAACAGGCGGTAATGCGCTGAAATTCTATGCTTCAGTACGTTTGGATATTCGTCGTATTGGTGCAATCAAGAAGGGTGATGAAATCCTAGGTAACGAGACACGTGTTAAAGTATTGAAAAATAAAGTCGCCCCTCCGTTTAAGCAAGCTGAATTCCAAATTTTATACAACCAAGGTATTTCACGTGAAAGTGAAATTATTGATTTGGGTGTTACTCATGGTTTTGTTGAAAAAGCAGGTGCTTGGTATAGTGTTGAAGGTGAGCGTATTGGCCAAGGTAAAGACAATGCCAGAGAGTATTTAAAAAATAACCCTGAATTAAGTCAAAAAATTGAAGCACAAGTTCGTGACAAAATCATGAGTGACGGTGACGACGCCGAGTAAAGAAAAATGTTATGCAACTGCGATGCAGATGCTGGCTAGACGCGAACATTCTGTTTTTGAACTTACACAAAAGTTAACCACCAAAGAATTCAATAGCACTGATATTGAACGAGCAGTTGATTTATTGATTAAGCAAAATTACCAGAGCGATGAACGCTTTGCGAGTGAATTTATCCAAATGCGTTTTAATCAAGGCAAAGGACCCATCAAAATATCGGTTGATCTTAAGCAGCGTGGTATTAATCATTTTGATTTATCGATGTATGATTTTTACACTCTGGCCCAACAAATTAGAGCAACTAAATTTGGAGATGAAATCCCTGATGATTATAAAGAGCAAGCTAAACAAAAGCGATTTTTACAATCCAGAGGTTTTGATTTTGAACAGATCAACCAAGCATTCAGTCATGAATAAAATGCTGACCATGCGTTCTCCACTTTACATTAAGTACCCTAATGGCGAAACACGTGTGATTGAGGAAATTTTCCAACATTCAAAAGGTGTTTTATATTTTGAATTGTTCTGGGAAAAAGACCCTGAATACAGTATTCATCTAATTGAAGGAGAGATTACAGGCGACGGTCCATGGCGAGTAGGCGAGTGTAGTTTCCATGTGCTTGGATGCAACCATACTCACCCACAAATGTGTGAAATGCATTCATTTTGGCAACAAGAGCTCTTGCAAAGGCCTGAGCAATTTAGAGCTAATGATGTGGTGGAAATCGCCTTAGAAAAAGGCGCGATTTTGCCTGAAAACTACCCTGTTAATGATGCACGGTACTACTAAACAAACACAAGCATACGATTTTAAAACCCGAGACATTAAGGTTTTAAAAAAATTACTACCTTATCTGTTAAAGATGCGCACTCGCGTAATCTGGGCAACCTTATTTTTAATTGCTGCCAAGTTAGCTAATGTTGCTGTTCCTGTTGTTTTAAAAGAAATTGTTGACTCATTAGACCAGACTAATGTTCTGTTGATTTTACCTTTGGGTATGTTGTTTGCTTATGGCGCACTTCGATTGGCTAGCTCGTTGTTTAATGAGCTTAGAGATGCGATTTTTGCCAAGGTTCGTTATCATGCCATGCATCTGATTGCGCTCGGCGTTTTTAAACATTTACATACACTAGATTTGTCATTTCATCTTGATCGACGTATTGGTGGTATTACTCGTGATATTGATCGAGGCACACAAAGTGTGTCAACTTTATTATCGATTTTTGTTTTCAACATTATTCCGTCATTCTTTGAAATCTGCCTAGTAATTGGGCTTTTATGGATAAATTACGATTCCTTCTTTGCGACAATCTCGCTTTTAACAGTTGTGTTTTATATTGCATTAACTTTAGCAATTACCACTTGGCGTATGAAGTATCGCTACCAAATGAACGATATGCAATCTGAAGCCAACACCAATGCAGTGGATAGTTTGATTAATTACGAAACGGTTAAATATTTCAATCGTGAAGATTTTGAAGTTAATCGTTATGACAACACCATGTCGCGTTGGGAGGATGTTGCCACCAAAAGTTTCACCTCAATGACAGCGCTTAACTTTGTCCAAGGCGCAGTGATTGCCGTTGGCGTGACTGTTATTTTGATTACAGCGGCGCAAGGTGTGGTGGATCAAAACCTGAGTTTGGGTGATATGATTATGATCCAGGCTTTACTGTTACAGTTGTTTATGCCGTTGGGTAGTTTGGGTATTGTTTACCGACAAATTAAACATAATTTTATCGACATGAATAATATGTTTAATTTGCTTGAACAGACACCAAAAGTAAGTAACGACCAAAGCGCACCTGCACTCAAGGTAACGCAAGGCAAGGTTGAATTTAACCAAGTGTCATTTGCTTATCCGGGTAAAAATAAAGTCTTAAAAGATATCAGCTTTAGTATTGAGCCAGGGCAGAAAGTCGCTATTGTGGGGCAGTCCGGCTCTGGAAAATCAACTTTGGCAAAGTTGTTGTTCCGTTTTTACGATGTGAGTGGTGGTTCAATTTTGATTGACGGCCAAGATATTAAAACCCATCAGCAGTACTCAGTACAAAAAGCTATTGGCGTGGTGCCACAAGATACAGTTATGTTTAATGAGAGTATTTATTACAACATCGCTTATGGCAAGCAAGATGTCAGTATGCAAGAAGTAAAGCAGGCAGCCAAATTAAGCTTTATTGACACCTTTATTGATCAACTACCACAAGGGTATGACACACTCGTAGGTGAGCGTGGACTCAAACTCTCAGGTGGTGAGAAGCAACGCCTAGCTATTGCCAGAGTGTTGTTAAAAAATCCACCTATTTTGATTTTTGATGAGGCAACTTCAGCACTGGATTCCTATTCTGAAAAAATGGTACAAAAAGCATTAAACAGTTTGGCAGATCAACACACCACCTTTGTTATTGCTCATCGCCTATCAACCATTAAAGATGCTGATAAAATCATCGTTCTTGGTGATGGTGCAATTGTTGAAAGTGGCACACACGAAGCATTACTATCAAGTGACGGTAAATACGCACAGCTTTGGCAATTACAATCTAAAAACACCTCGAAATAACAATGATGAAATTTACATTAAATAATACTGATCAAAAAGCGCGCCGTGGTCAAATATTTTTTGAACGTGGTAAGGTTGAAACACCTGCTTTTATGCCAGTAGGTACGTATGGCACAGTCAAAGGAATGACCCCAGAAGAAGTTGATGAAACGGGTGCTCAAATTATTCTGGGTAATACTTTTCACTTAGATATCACGCCAGGCACCGAGGTGATTGAGGCGCATGGAGACTTGCATGATTTTATGCACTGGCAAGGGCCGATATTGACTGATTCTGGTGGCTTTCAGGTCTTTAGTTTGGGCGATATGCGCAAGATTAGCGAAAAAGGTGTGGATTTTCGCTCACCTAAAAATGGCGATAAAATCTTCATGGGGCCAGAAGAATCCATGCAAATACAAAAAAAATTAGGCTCCGATATTGTCATGATTTTTGATGAATGTACGCCGTACCCAGCTGATAAAGCCACGGCAGATCAGTCAATGCAGTTATCTCTGCGCTGGGCTAAACGCTCAAAAGAAGAGCATGAAAATCTGAACAATAAAAATGCTTTATTTGGTATTGTGCAAGGCGGTATGTTTGAGGATTTGCGTTTCGAATCCGCTAAAGCCTTAGTCGATATGAATTTTGACGGCTATGCGATTGGCGGTTTAAGTGTTGGCGAGCCTAAAGAAGAAATGATTAAGGTGTTGGATTATTTACCAGAGCAGCTGCCTAATGACAAGCCCCGGTATTTAATGGGTGTGGGTACACCTAAAGACTTAGTTGAAGCAGTTGAGCGCGGCATCGATATGTTTGACTGTGTGATGCCAACACGTAATGCACGTAATGGTTATTTGTTCACTTCAGTTGGCGTTGTTAAGATTAGAAATGCACAATATAAATTAGACACAAAACCATTAGATGAAAATTGCGATTGCTACACTTGTAAAAATTATTCTCGTTCGTACTTACATCATTTGCAACGTAAAAACGAAATCTTAGGTGCTCGTTTAGCCACCATTCATAATTTATATTACTATCAAGATTTAATGGCGCAAATGCGTGACGCCATTGAACACAATACTTTTGCAAAATTTAAACAAAATTTTTATACCTTGCAGGATGGTGTGGATGGATAAGCAATTATTGTTTTTTGTTGATGAAGGAGGGTTCGATGATTTCACTCCGTTATTTGTTAACTTAGGGTTTAATGTTGATTTTGAAGATTCACAAAGAAAAGCCGTTAAGTTAGCCAAGAAAAACAAATACCAAGTTTTGGTGGCCGAGTTTAGTTATAACCCTGAATTTCGTGATCGAGTAAGCAATATTGAATCTTTATTAGCCACTTTAGAGAGTCACTCTCCTGAAGTTAAAATCATTATCTTGTATGACGAGATTAATCAGCCACAGCTTGATCAGCTTAAACAGCGTTATAGAATGGATGTAACGCTAACTTTTCCAGTTGATGAAAAAACTATTAAAGACTGCATTAGTGTGTAGTTTGTTTTTTAAAATAGATATCTAGTACTTCTCTAGCAAGTGGTGCCGCTTTGGAGCTACCACTACCTGCATTTTCCACAATTACCGAGATGGCAATTTTGGGATTTTCAACTGGTGCAAATCCGGTAAACAGTGCGTGATCTCTAAGACGTTCATCTAGATTGGCAGCAATGTATTGCTCTTCAGCATCCAGACCAAACACTTGCGCTGTACCAGTCTTGCCTGCTAAGGTATAGGTTAGCCCTTTATTTAGCTTTCTAGCAGTGCCTTTGGGAGCATAAACAGTTTGCTTCATACCCTCAATAACCTCTTCCCAGTTGTGAATATTTTTGATGGGTATTTGTCGGTGAGTACCTTTATCAACTTCTTCAATCACTTGATTAGATGATTGAATATTCTTAAGTATTTTTGGCTGGTAGATTACACCTTTGTTCGCTAAAGCTGCTGTAGCAACCGCAAGTTGCAAAGGGCTACTAGTCATAAAGCCTTGTCCAATACCAGCAATGAGTGTCTCTCCTCGATACCAAGGCTCATCTCTGTTGATTTTTTTCCAAGATTTTGAAGGCAAAATACCGCCACGTTCCCCCGGGATATCGACACCTGTTTTTTCACCAAAGCTAAAGTGTTTTAAATTGTCATGCAATGCATCGATACCCATTTTATTGGCTAAGTCATAAAAGAACACATCACAAGATTGAGCGATTGAAGCCTTAACATTAACTACACCATGACCACTACGTTTCCAGTCGTTAAACTTGCGTTTTACGTTAGGAAGTTTGTAATAACCGGGGCAAAACGTTTTACTATGACTGGTAATGGTATTACCCTCAAGCCCTGCTAAGGCAACCATAGGCTTAACAGTGGAGCCCGGCGGATACAGGCCTTGAATGGCGCGATTGAGTTGTGGGATGTCTTTAGAGGTTTGTAGTAGTTTATAGTTGGCGTGAGAAATACCGTTAACAAACCAATTAGGGTTATAAATTGGAGTACTTACCATGGTAAGTACTTCGCCATTAGTTACATCAACTACAACAATTGACCCGCGCTTACCTTCAAGTAATGACTCTGCTTTTTTCTGCATGTCTAAATCAATACTTAAGTACAAGTCCTTCCCGTTTTCTGCTGCTTGAAGAATTTGTGTGTCAATCACACGGCCAGTGACATTTCTCTCAATTTGTTTTTTGCCGCTTTTCCCGTGTAACAGAATTTCATATTGTTTTTCAATACCAGTTTTCCCAACAAAAGAGGTGCCGAGATAATTTTGCTTATCATAAAAGGATTTATCTTTTTTATTCATTCTAGAAACATAGCCAGCTACGTGAACACTAGAGCCGTTGTGAGGATAGATTCGATGAAAGTAGGGCTCTATATCCACGCCGATAAATTTATTACTAACTAGGAATTCGGCCACCTGTTGTTCACCAAGGTTATGTTTAAGCGGAATATTGTGGAATTTTTTGAAACGTTTTTTGTTTTTGTAAAATAGTTTAATATCCTCTTCATCGATAAAACCTGATTGCTTTAGTGATTGTAGCATTTTGGCAATATTTTTGGTTTTTTCTGGGGTAAGCGTGAGCTTGTATGAGAGTTGATTAGTGGCAATAACTCTTCCATCTCGGTCAAATATTTTTCCACGAGTGGGGGTAATAGGTAAAGTACGCATTTGATTACCCAATGCCTCTTCTGCATAATAATCGTGATTACTAATTTGTAAGTTATAAAGTCTAAGAATTAGCACCGATGTAATAACCAGAATAAACAAGAAGGCCATTAACACTCTGCTTGAGAAAATTTTATTTTCTAGTGCAATGTTACTAATCTTTTCCATGAGTGTATTTTTATTGGTGTTTGCACTTTGACAGTGCTAACTTGACCAAAGGCCAAAATAACGCACCTGTTAAAGGTGCAAATAATAAATAATAACTAAAATTAAATCCTTGGATTAAAGTGTGTACCAATAAGAAAAAACCTAGATAAATACTTGATGCAACAAAAACATAAACTTGCTGTGTGCTCAAATTAGAAACAAAGAAAGACTGCTTAACATTTACAATAAAGGCACTGCTTAAGATCAATGCTAAAGCATTTTGCCCCAAGATATCACCTTGCAATATATCGAGTAATACACCCAATAATAAGGCCAAGAAAAATTGAGCTTTGGCTGGAAAATAAGTTAACCAGTAAATAAAAAACAACAACAACCAAAAAGGTGAAGCTTCTAATACGGTTTGAGACAAAGGCAATGCACTAACAATAAGCGCAAAAAAAGTGATTTTTGTTAAAAAGATATAAGGTCGTTGAGTTTTCATTGTTAATCACTCCCCTCAATAAGAACAAATTCTAACTGCTCGGTTGTTTGTATAGGTGTAAGTTCAATATGTAGAAATGGATCGTCAGTGTGCTGCTCTACATGCGTAACCTTGCCCACAGGATAACCACCTGGAAATTTTAATCCAATGGCACTGGTTAGAAAAACATCTCCCAAAGCTATATCAAAATCAGGCTCAATAAAATTCACCACCAGCTTCTCTTGATTTGATGCAACACCTTTGCTAACGCCACGAATACCATTACGTTGGTTTTTGATTGGTACATATTGCGTTGGGTCAGTAATCATTAGTACCGTTGCATACAAAGGCGTTATTTGTGTTATTTGTCCAATAACACCTTTAGGGCCTAGCACTACTTGACCGATTACGAGTTCGTCATTACTACCTTTGTTAATAATAATTTGTTTTTTAAGTCGAGATAGGCTGACAGAGTTAACACGCCCTAATATAAGTTTTTGATCACTAATTTGATAACTTGCACCTAATAATTGCTTGAGTTTTTGATTTTCTAATAGTAGGGCGTTATGTGTTTGTAAATTTACTTTTAATCGCATTACTTCGCCACTAAGGTACTTATTTTGATTGAGTAAGGCTTGTTTTGAGGTGCCCTGTTCGTTAACCCAAATGTAGAGTTGAGAGGGCAGGTTAACCACTAAATAAATTGGTGAAATAAGCTTTGCAATAGACTGCTTAACACTGTCTAAGTAAGAGAACTTATAATCTGAAAGAATCAGAAAAATTGCAATAAAAATAGGTGTAAAAAGTTTAAGAAACTGCATAGCTGATATGCCTCAATACACCGGTTTTTGTAAAATTATTCTGCAGCTAGGAATCCCATGCTGTGCTTGCTAATCATATCAAGTGCCACACCACCACCGCGTGCAACACAAGTCAGCGGATCATCAGCAATACGTACTGGTAAATTGGTTTCTTGGTTGATGAGCTTATCTAACCCTTCTAAAAGGGCACCACCACCAGTTAATACTAAGCCATTTTCTGCAATATCAGAGCTCAATTCTGGCGGTGTTTGCTCTAATGCTGTTCTAACTGCGCCAACAATTGATGCTAAAGGCTCTTGTAATGATTCTCTAATTTCTGTATTAGTTACCTCAAAGCTAACTGGGATGCCTTTGGCAACATCACGACCTCTAAATTCTATTTTTTTAACAGCGCTAGTTTTAAAGGCAGAACCTACTTCTTCTTTAATTTGTTCAGCCGTGGCTTCACCGATAATAATGCCGTGCTCACGTCGCACAAATCTTACAATATTGTCATCAAACACATCGCCACCAACACGTAGTGAGTCAGAATAAACAATGCCATTAAGTGACATAATGGCAATCTCTGTTGTACCACCGCCAATATCAATCACCATGGCGCCTGAGGCTTCTTCGATTGCCATACCAGCGCCGAGCGCTGCCGCCATTGGTTCTTCAATTAGATACACATCACGTGCACCAGCACCAACTGCACTCTCTTTGATGGCACGACGCTCAACTTGAGTTGCACCACAAGGAACGCAAATGAGCACTTTAGGACTTGGAGAAAAAAATCCTGATTTAAGGACTTTGCGAATGAAGTGTTGTAGCATTTTTTCAGTAACTTTAAAGTCAGCAATCACGCCGTCTTTCATTGGGCGGATTGCCTCAATCGTTCCAGGTGTTCTGCCCAGCATGTTTTTGGCATCTTGACCCACAGCAATAACAGTTGATTCTAGTGAACCTCGATCGTTACGAATGGCCACAACAGAGGGTTCGTTTAATACGACAGCACCATCCATGTGAATCAGTGTATTTGCAGTGCCTAAGTCAATTGATAGACTTTGACCTTTAAAAAAATCAAACATAAAAAATCCCGGTTAAATATTGGTTAAAATAATAATATATCATACTATAAACATTCAATAAAAATTGGGCAATATTTAAAGCATAAATAAGATGAAAATCAAGCAACAACATGTGATTGAAAGCGTTTGCAATGCCTTGCAATATATTTCTTATTATCACGCACCAGATTTTATTCAGGCCATGGCAAATGCGTATGAAGAAGAAACGCATCAGTCTGCTAAAAACGCCATTGCACAAATTTTAATCAATTCTAAAATGGCTGCTTTGGGTCAACGCCCTATGTGTCAAGACACGGGTATTGTTAATGTATTTGTTGAAGTGGGTATGGATGTTACTTGGGAGGCGGAATTATCTTTGGAAGATATGATTAACGAAGGAGTTAGACAGGCCTACACTAACCCAGATAATCCGTTACGTGCCTCTATTGTTAAAGATCCGTTATTTTCTAGAATCAATACTAAAGACAATACGCCGGCAGTCATTCATATGAAAGTGCTGAAGGGTAGTACACTGAACTTTATCGTTGCAGCCAAGGGCTGTGGTTCTGAAAATAAAGCCAAATTTGCCGTGTTGCAACCCGATGATAATGTCACTGATTGGGTATTAAGAACCATTCCAACCATGGGGGCGGGCTGGTGTCCACCAGGGATTATTGGTGTTGGTGTTGGTGGTACAGCTGAAAAAGCCATGCTCATGGCCAAACAAAGCTTAATGGACCCAATTGATATCACCCAAATTAGTAAAAAATCTAATCCGACTAATATTGAAAAATTACGTTTGGACTTATTTAGCAAGATTAATGATTTGGGTATCGGTGCACAAGGTTTGGGTGGTTTAACCACAGTGCTTGATGTCAAAATTAAAGATTATCCAACCCATGCCGCCTCTCAACCAGTTGCCATGATTCCAAATTGTGCGGCCACACGTCACCTACATTTTTCAATAGATGGCTCAGGTGTAGCAGAATTACCAGATGTGGATATGAGTGTTTATCCTGATCTGGAAATGGATTATTCAAAGTATAAAAAAGTTGACTTAAACACCTTAACGCGCAGCCAAATGGGTGAATGGAATATTGGTGACACTCTGTTGCTCACGGGTACTATTATTACTGGGCGTGATGCAGCGCATAAGCGCCTTAAGCAAATGCTTGATAATGGCGAAGGCCTACCTAAAGGTGTAGATTTTGATAATAAATTTATTTATTATGTCGGTCCAGTTGATGCGGTGGGTGATGAAGTGATTGGCCCTGCAGGGCCGACTACAGCTACGCGTATGGATTGTTTTTCTGACATGATGCTAGAGAAAACAGGCATTCTAGGTATGATTGGCAAGGCTGAGCGCGGTCAAGCCACTACGCAAAGTATCAAGAAACACAAAGCCAGTTATTTAATTGCAGTAGGTGGTGCGGCATATCTTATTTCAAAGTCAATCAAAAAAGCCAAAAAAATAGCCTTTGAAGACATGGGTATGGAAGCTATTTACGAGTTAGAAGTTAAAGATATGCCAGTAACCGTTGCTGTAGATAGCGAAGGTCATAATATTCATAGTATTTTTCAAAACATTCAAGTCGTCCCGACTAAAGTATAATCACCCTTGAAGTTGGTCGGATGGTCGCTGGAAGGTTTGCCTTTCAGAGGAAAGTCCGGGCTCCATAGAGTAAAGTGCTAGCTAACAGCTAGGTATGGTGACATAATGGAAAGTGCTGCAGAAATTTAAACCGCCTATTTCGATAGGTAAGGGTGAGAAGGTGCGGTAAGAGCGCACCGCGCGTTTGGTGACAACCGTGGCAAGGTAAACCCCACTTGGAGCAAGCTCAAATAGGCTACCATTGATGCGGCTCGCATAAGGTAGCGGGTAGAGTGCTAAAGCGTTTTGGCAACAATGCGCGTAGATGAATGACTATCTATTACAGAACCCGGCTTACAGACCGACTTCACTTTTTTTGCTACGTCTTTTTGCTTTTCTGCTGCGTTATTTTCTGCACTCAATCAGTCAAATAGTTTGCCTATATTCTTTCAATCGTTTAAAAATGCCTTGCATAAAAGCAAAATACTTGTAAAAACTATAATATGTTTTGTTGTAGAATAAAGGCATGAGGTTAATCCAACAACTACTTATTGTTATTTTGTTGAGTGTATCAGCTAGTGTTTATGCTGATAAAGAGATACTTTTTACTGATAAAAATATAACTATTTACACCGATAACACGGTGATTTATGCTGATGGTAGTGCGCCAGTATTTAAACCTTCAAGCACTTGGGTGGAGGAAGATTTTTTTACTCAGCAAGAAAAGTATTGTGAAGTAGATACTAAATATATTGATAAGCTTCAGAAAACCTTAAATACCAAAGCCCAGAAATAAATTCATTTGATTTGTGCAAGAATCGCACGATCATTACTATTGTAATCTTTAAAAGTTTGAATATTAATAAAACTTTTTTCTAGTAATTTAACAATTCTGTCTTGTTGATTATGACCGTGCTCTAGTAGTAAAAAACCATTTTTTTGAAGGTAATTTGGCGCATTATCAATAATGATGCGTATATCATCCAGACCATCTTTTCCAGCAGTGAGTGCTGTTATTGGCTCATAAGTTAAATCATCTAAGTAAGCATCACCCTCTTCAATATAGGGTGGGTTAGAGACGATTAAATCAAAAGCTTGATCGGTCACAGCCCCAAACCAACTGCCTTGAGTAAAATTAATGTTAGTCGTTGCGTTGATTTTAGCCACACTGAGTGCCGCTTGAGAAAAGTCTGTTGCACTAACTTTCCAACGCGGATTTATATCGGCCAAAGTGATGGCAATGATACCGCTACCGGTACCTAAATCTAATACTTGGTATTTTTGATTTTTATTGAGTAAATCAAGCGTGATATCGATTAACAACTCAGTTTCTGGGCGAGGGATTAGTGTGTCTTTTGTGACTTTAAAATCAAGATGGTAGAAACCTTTTTTACCACTAAGATAGGCAAAGGGTACGCCTTGTTCGCGTTGTTGAATAAAGTTTTCGAGTTGTTGTTGTTGTTTATCACCTAAAGTGTAATCATTTTGCGCATAAAGCTCAGTATTGGATTTTCCCAACACCAAAGACAAAAGTGGCGCAATATCACATGCGCCACTATTTAAATAATCTTGAACTGTCTTCAAGGCTTATAAATTAACTGTTGTTAACCCTAAAGATTTCCAAGAATTCATACCACCGCGGTAGTACTTAAGTTTTGCAGCAGGGTAGCCATACTTAAGCAGCGCACTAATTGCTGCTGGTGTTTGACCACACCAAACGCCATTACAATACATAACTAAAGTTTTAGCGTATGAAAAATCATAAACATCGTCCACCTGGACACCTAGCTGATCTTCCATGATTTCTAACGCCTTTTCTTTGTTTTTAAATCTTGTATACGGAATATTGACTGCTGTTGGAATGCCACCTGAAATCACTGGCCAGTTAGGTGTGCGTGTATCAATCACTAAAATTGTGTCGTCACCAGCGGATTTTTGTTTGACATATTCGATGACATCAAGTTCACCAACTGTTTCAACAGCGTGTGGTGCAAATGGATGCATTTTTTGAATTTTCCCACGCGTGGTTTTTACATAAAAACTCGAGATTTCGTTGTCTCGATCTTGGTCTCTTTGTAGTTTGACTGTTTCACCTTGGTGAGTAATGTCAATTGATACAACACCGGGTGAAATAAACACCTCTTTGGTTACTTCGCCTTCAGCGTTAACACCAAGTGCCATTAAACTGGTTAATAATAAAATTAGTTTTTTCATAGTTTCTTTCCTCTTATTTAAGTTTTTTTCAAATCAATGAAATTTTTTACAGCAACAATCAGCCCTAAACCGATAAACGCCCCCGGTGGTAAAATTGCCAATAAAGTACCTTGGTAATCATCAAACACCGTAACGCTTAGTGTATCACCCAAGCTACCGAGTAGCAAGCTAGATTGATCAAACAACGTGCCGGCACCAATTAATTCACGCATTGCACCCAGTAGAATTAACACCAACGAAAAGCCAATGCCCATCATTAGGCCGTCGAGTGCTGATTTACCCCAAGTATTTTTGCTGGCATAAGCTTCTGCTCTTCCTAGAATGGCACAATTGGTTACAATCAGTGGTACAAAAATACCCAGTATTAAATACAAATCATAAAAATAAGATTGCATTAATAGCTCAACCATCGTAACAAAAGAAGCAATTAATAAAACAAAGATAGGGATACGCACTTCCTTTGAAATATGGTTACGAAAAATAGAGACTGTTGTGTTTGAGGCAACTAAAACAAAAGTTGTGGCAATGCCTAGGCCAATCGCATTGACAATATTATTAGTGACCGCCAAAAGAGGGCACAAGCCAAGCAGTGCGACCAATGCTTGGTTGTTATTCCATAATCCGCTTTTTACAATTTTAATGTAATCTTCCATAAGGCTTGATTATATCAAGCTATACAGAAGATAGGGGCTTAGTGCTTTTAAGAAAAAGCTATCTCGTTATTGACGACATCAGCATTGATAGTTGACCCAGGCAAAAACTCTCCAGCAAGTATTTTTTGAGAAAGTGGATTCTCTAAAATCTGCTGAATAGTTCTTTTGAGTGGTCTGGCGCCAAATACAGGATCATAGCCCCTATCGACAATCAGAGTCATTACCTGATCACTGAGTGATAACTTAAGGTCTAAATCAGCAAGGCGAGACTGTAATATTTTGATTTGAATCTTAGCAATGCCGGCAATTTGATCTTTACCCAAACTATTAAAGGTGACAATTTCATCAATACGATTAACAAACTCTGGCCTAAAGTGCTCACTAACAAGTTTAATTAACTCTGCACTCATGTCCTTTCCTGGGTTTTCTTGGATTAGGTGAGAACCTAAATTCGAGGTCATGACAATCACCGTGTTTTTAAAGTCAACCGTACGACCTTGTCCATCAGTCAGACGTCCATCATCCAATACCTGTAAGAGGACATTAAAGACATCAGGGTGCGCTTTTTCAACCTCATCAAGTAGAATTATAGAATATGGCTTGCGTCGTACCGCTTCGGTTAATACACCGCCTTGCTCATAGCCTACATAACCCGGAGGTGCGCCAATCAAACGAGAAACTGAGTGTTTTTCCATAAATTCACTCATATCGACACGCACTATTGCTTGTTCGGTATCAAATAAGAAATCTGCCAACGCTTTAGTTAGTTCGGTTTTACCCACACCGGTAGGGCCCATAAATAAGAAGGAACCATCAGGGCGATTAGGATCAGACAAACCTGCACGTGAACGACGCACAGCATCAGAGATCACCTTAACAGCTTTGTCTTGACCAACTAGGCGCTTATGAATAATCCCCTCCATTTTCAAGAGTTTGTCTTTTTCACCTTCCATCATTTTGTCAACTGGAATACCAGTCCATCTTGCGACAATATGAGCAATTTCATCTTCAGTAACTTTGTTACGAAGCAGGGTCATATCTTGCCCATCATCAGATTCAGACTGGATGATTTTGGCTTCAAGTTCAGGAATTTTTCCATATTGAAGTTCACTCATTTTTGCCAAATCATTATTACGATGTGCCAATTCAAAATCAGCTTTAGCTTGTTCTAACTCTTCTTTTAAATGTTGTGCGCCTTGCACCACAGATTTTTCTTTTTTCCAGATTTCTTCAAAATCGCTGTATTCTTTTTCAAGCTTATCAATGGTTTTTTCTAATTCTTTAAAACGCTCTTTGCTCGATTTGTCTTTTTCTTTCTTTAGCGCCATGCGTTCAATTTTTAGCTGTACCAATTTACGGTCAAGTTTATCCATTGATTCAGGTTTTGAATCAATCTCCATGCGAATTTGTGACGCAGCTTCATCAATCAAATCAATGGCTTTATCGGGTAATTGTCTATCGGTGATGTAGCGTGTTGAATAAGTAACCGCGGCAATAATTGCAGGATCAGTAATTTCTACACCATGATGAACTTCGTACTTCTCCTTTAGTCCACGCAAGATCGCAATCGTATCTTCTTGGGTGGGTTCGTCAACTAGTACTTTTTGAAAACGACGCTCCATGGCAGAGTCTTTTTCAATATGCTCACGATATTCATTTAACGTAGTTGCGCCCATGCAATGCAAATCACCACGTGCCAGTGCTGGTTTAAGCATGTTTCCAGCATCCATAGACCCTTCACCTTTTCCTGCGCCCATCATTGTATGTAATTCATCGATAAACAATATTACTTGACCATTTTCTGCTTCAAGATCATTTAGTACGGCTTTCATTCTTTCTTCAAATTCGCCTTTATATTTTGCACCTGCAACTAGTGCTGCCATATCTAAAGAGAGTAAGCGCTTGCCTTTAATGCCCTCTGGTACTTCATTATTGATAATGCGTTGCGCTAAACCTTCAGCAATCGCAGTTTTACCAACACCTGGCTCACCAATAAGTACTGGATTATTTTTAGTACGACGTTGTAATACTTGAATGGCACGACGAATTTCACCATCACGACCAATAACAGGGTCTAGCTTTCCATCAATTGCCAGTTGAGTTAAATCTTGTGTGTATTTGTTTAGTGCGTCTCTTTGTGTCTCTGCATTTTGATCATTCACGCTTTGTCCTCCTCTAAGGGTATCAATTGCAGCACTTAAGTCTTGTTGGTTAGCGCCACAATCTTTTAAAATTTTACTAGCGGTATCATTACTTTGAATCACAGCCAGTAGAAACAATTCGGTTGATAAGTAGCTGTCATTTTTATCATTCGCCAGCTTATCAACTTGGTTTAATAATCGTAATAAATTTTGTGAAATATTAACATCACCATTAGGGCTTGTTACTTTTGCCAAGCCGTCAATCGCTTGATCGAATTGTAGTTTAAGCTTGGCTAAATCCACACTAGTTTGAGATAGTAAGTTTCTAACGCTACTTTCACCATTCTCACTCATGGTTTTTAAAACATGAATCGGCTCAATTACACTGTTATTTTTTGCGATTGCAATAGATTGAGCAGAACTTAGATCCTGTTGAAATTGTGAAGTTAATTTATTAATATCCATAATTTACTTTACGTTTTTTTTATTAAGTTAATCTCTATTTATGGGATGATTACTACTTTTCAAGTGCATAAATAAAATATTATGTTAAATTTAGTATTGTTCGAACCAGAGATTCCAAATAACACCGGTAGCTTAATTCGACTCTCGGCAAATATGGGCGCAAACCTGCATTTAATTAAACCTTTCGGTTTTGAGATTACAGATAAACGCCTTAGACGTGCAGGGTTAGACTATAAAGAGCTAGCAAAAGTAACTGAATATGAAAATTTTGAAGATTATTTAACCAAAGTTAAACCTGATCGATTGTTTGCAGTAAGCTCGAAAGTAAAAACAAGCTATACAGATATTGAATACCAAAGCGGTGATTCATTTTTATTTGGCCCTGAAACACGAGGCTTGCCACAAGAAATTTTGGATCAATATCCAGGAATAACACTACCTATGCAGGCAGGATCACGCAGTTTGAACCTTTCTAATTGTGTGTCGATTGTGGCCTATGAGGCCTGGCGTCAGCTTAGTTTCGTTAAATTGTAAGCATTGGTAAAATCTTTAATATCAACTACTTTTTTGCCAGCTAATTGAAGCTGCTCTAAACTCAATACGCCATCACCAGTTGCTACATGGCAAACACCTTTGGTACATTCAATTACTTCACCTGGCTTTTCGTCATAGGCAAGGCCTATGACACAAGCAGATAAAATACGTAAAACCTTATTATCGAACTTGTTGCTTGTTGCATTGGCCTGAGCAATGGGGTAGGGGTTAAAAGCTCTGATTTGTTGGCTGATTTCAACTGCAGATTTTGACCAATCTATCCAAGCCTCATCTTTACTAAGTTTTTTGGCGTAAGTTGCACCAGCTTCATTTTGAGTAGTTGGTGATAAATCATCAATATCACCTAATGCTTCAACAATAGCTTGCGCACCTAAAATCGAAAGCTTGTCGTGTAAGCTTTGTGCAGTGTCATCGTCTGATATATCACAAGTTTTTTCTAATAGGGTGTCGCCTGTATCTAAGCCTTCGTTCATTTGCATAATACCAACACCGGTTTGTGTGTCACCCGCCAAGATTGCCCTCTGAATTGGGGCTGCACCACGCCAACGTGGTAAAAGTGACGCATGGATATTAAGGCATCCATACTTGGGTGTTTCTAATACGATTTTAGGCAAGAGTTGTCCGTAGGCTACTACCACCATAACATCTGCATTAAGACTGGCCAGGGTTTGTTGGGCTGACTCGTCTTTTAAGCTCTCAGGTTGAAAGACTTCTAGATTATATTCAAGTGCTTTTTCTTTTACTGGGCAAGCAGTGAGTACACGACCACGACCTTTTGGGCGGTCGGGTTGGCAGTAAACACCTTTAATTTCATGGCCAGCAGTAATTAAAGCCTCTAACACGCCAACCGAAAAATCAGGCGTGCCTGCAAATATGATCTTCATTATTTGAGTATTTTTCGTGCTACCTTAATGGCTTGTTTGACTTGATTGGGCGCCGTACCACCCAAGTGGTCACGCGCAGCCAGCGAGCCTTCTAACGAAAGCACATCAAATACATCGTTTTCAATACGATCATCAAAAGTTTGCAATTCTTCCAGGCTTAACTCACTAAGATCTTTTTGGT
Organism: Gammaproteobacteria bacterium; assembly: GCA_029243595.1. Lineage (GTDB taxonomy): Bacteria > Pseudomonadota > Gammaproteobacteria > PS1 > Pseudothioglobaceae > Thioglobus_C. Next base: position 33,835 of record JAQWRQ010000011.1, read on the forward strand.
GTTCAATACCATAAGAAACTGATTGACCTACTACCTCATGTGCATCACGGAATGGCAAGCCTTTTTTAACCAGATAATCGGCCAAATCAGTTGCAGTGGTATAACCTTTTTTGGTTGAGTTATACATGTTGTCGCGCTTAGTTTCAATGGTTGGTACCATATCGGCAAACACGCGTAAGCAAGCCTTAAGCGTGTCAACTGTATCAAACAGCGGTTCTTTATCTTCTTGGTTGTCTTTGTTGTAAGCAAGTGGCTGCGCTTTCATAATGGTTAATAATGAAGTCAGGTTGCCATACACACGGCCGGTTTTGCCACGTACTAATTCTGGCACGTCGGGGTTTTTCTTTTGCGGCATGATAGACGAACCTGTGCAGAAGCTGTCTGGCAGTTCAATAAAATCAAACTGTGCACTTGACCATAAAATTAGCTCTTCTGAAAAACGCGATAAGTGCATCATAGTAATACTGGCCGCCGATAAGAACTCAATAGCAAAATCTCGATCACTTACACCATCAAGCGAGTTGGTGCAAATACGCTCAAAACCTAATAGTTCAGCCGTACGCTCACGATTAATCGGATAAGTTGTGCCTGCTAATGCAGCGCTACCCAGTGGCATTGTATTAACACGCTTTTGAGCATCAACTAGACGTTCAGCGTCACGTGATAGCATTTCAAAGTACGCCATCATGTGATGTCCAAAGCTAATGGGTTGTGCAGCTTGTAAGTGAGTAAAGCCTGGCAAAATTGTACCAGCTTCTTTTTCAGCTAAGTCAAGTAATGCTGATTGCAAACGTTTGATTTCATCGGCAACCAAATCGATTTGATCACGTAAATAAAGGCGAATATCAGTAGCTACTTGGTCATTACGTGAGCGACCGGTGTGAAGTTTTTTGCCCGCATCACCACAAATAGCAGTTAGCCGTGATTCAATATTCATGTGCACATCTTCAAGTGTGACTGACCACTCAAACTCATCCGATTCAATTTCACCTAAGATTTGATTAAGTCCTTTAATGACTTGGTCTTTTTCTTCTACCGTGAGAATGCCAACTTCGCTGAGCATAGTGGCGTGTGCAATTGAGCCTTGGATATCGTACGGTGCTAAAATTTTGTCAAAAAACACTGAAGCGCCAAAAATCTTTACAAACTCATCAGTTGGCTCGTTGAAACGTCCACCCCAAGATTGGTTAGTTTTTGTTGTCATAAGGTTGCACCCATTCGTTTATGTAATTTTTTGGTTGATTTTTCAATCACTTCGTCTAGATCAGTCCAATATAGTTCTTCACTAGGGACACCTGTAATTTTACCCAGGGTTGAGCCGTAATTGTCAACTAGCACTACTGTTGGAAAAAAGTTAATGGCACGTGTAAAGGCAAATTCGTTGTGAGAAACCTCTTCGTTATAAAAATTGTTGATTTCATCAAAACTACTGGCGTCAATATGACGAATAATAATTTTGTCATTGTATTCATCCATCTGTGCCATAGGGCTTAAAACATCTTCTTTGATTTTTTTACAATATTCACAGTCAGGGATAGAAAACATTATTAAAATAGGAATCTTTTGTTTCCAAACTTTTTGGGAATCCATTAGAAAGTCTTTTGCAACTGGCAGGGTGAGTTCTTCAGCAATACTGACGTTTGTAAAAAGCAATAAAAATAATAAACCATATCGAATCATTTGCCTTATTTTAATACAAAGTATGAATAAAACTTTAAGAATTGCAACACGTAAAAGCCCTCTAGCACTCTGGCAAGCAGAGCATGTTAAAGCAAGGCTAGAGCACCATCACCCCGGCCTAAAGGTTGAGCTGGTTAAAATGACCACAAAAGGGGATCAAATACTAAACTCGCCCTTGTCAAAAATTGGCGGTAAAGGCTTGTTCATCAAAGAGTTAGAGCAAGGTATGCTGGCAGGAGATGCAGACATTGCTGTTCATTCTATGAAAGACGTGCCGTACGAAGTGCCAGCAGGTTTTGAGCTTGGTGCAATCCTCAAGCGTGAAAATCCATTCGATGCATTTGTCTCAAACAACTTTAACAGTATTGATGATTTACCTCAAGGTGCGAAAGTTGGTACTTGCTCAATGCGCCGCATTGTCCAATTAAAAGATAGACGCCCTGATTTAGAAATATTGGATTTACGTGGCAATGTAAACACACGACTCAAAAAACTCGATGATGGTGAGTTTGATGCCATTATTTTGGCCTGTGCTGGCCTTATTCGCCTCGAATTCGAAGATCGAATCAAACAACAAATATCCGCTGAACAATCATTACCAGCAGTTGGCCAGGGCGCAGTTGGTATTGAAATTCGTGAGAACGACCAAGAGATCCTAGATCTAATTGCGCCATTGGTTGACGCCGAAACAACCTATAGAGTAAATGCTGAGCGCGCTATGAATGCACAACTTGAAGGTGGATGCTCGGTGCCAATTGCCGGATATTCTACGATTGATGGCGATCAAATTACCTTAACAGGTTTAGTGGGTAATGTAGAATCTGGCGTTATTTTGAAAGAACGTGTTAGTGGGCATATTAATGAAGCAGAGCAATTGGGTGTCGCTTTAGCCGACCAGCTAATTTCATTAGGTGCTAAGGATATTTTAAAAGGGTAGTGATGCCAGAGCCGATTAACCAACAAGCTTTAAAACAGCTAAAAAACTGGGTAATTCTTGATGAAAAACTACACCGGGTTTTTATCTTGGATGATTTTATTCAAGCGATTGGTTTTATGACACAAGTGTCGATTGTAGCTGAGAAAATGAATCATCACCCCGAATGGTCTAATGTTTACAAAACCGTTACGGTTGATTTGACCACTCATAGTGAAGGCTGTATAACCCAATTAGATGCTGAATTAGCAGTAAGTATGGATGATATTTTTAATAAAATTAATCACAAAGGATAGTTAATTATGTTGAGATCAATCGAAAAAAACTTTTTTAAAATCGTGCAACGTCTAGGATTGCTATTTGCAATGCTTGCATTTGTTGCGGTTATTTTTCTAGGTGTTACTAGTTATCAAAAAATCAACATTGAAGCGAACGATCAAATCGACACACCGGTGATTAGCTTTGCAGACTATCAAAATCCTATTAGCGCTCAAGAGGCAAAAATCAGTGCAGATCTAAAAGAAAACGACACTTTTAATAAAGAATTTGATACGCAAGTGGCAGATATTGTAGCAGCACTAGAGACGATGCCAGACACCTCGATAGATAAAACAGATTTAGCACAAAAAGTTAAAATTTTAGTCAAAATTAAATCAAATGGTTATCCGCAAAATTTACAACTGGCTTATGCAAAATCTTTGGCTAAGCTTACCAAGCAAATGGTTATTGTAGGTGGTGAAAAAACCAACGTTGATGAGTTTGTTAAATGGCATGAGCAAGAATTTGCCAAGCAAGTTAACACACAAACGCAAAACAACTTCTTGAGTATGGGTTCACTAAAAGCAGAAAAAGCCACTGGCTATGCTATGTTAAGCGCTGCCGCAGCCGCTTTAGGGATTTTTATTATGTTTGTAATGATGCTAGTTATGTTACGAATTGAACGCAATACCCGACAGTAATTTATATGCAAGCAATCGGATTTAACGGTACTGAATTTGTTGAGTTTGAAAAAGAAATAGATTCACCATTAGCGTACGACCTTTTGATTGAAATTCGTGCGATTTCAATCAACCCGATTGACACCAAAATCAAACAAACCGTTACTAATACACAAACCTTGCCAACTATTTTAGGCTTTGATGCCTGCGGCATTGTGCGTTCAGTAGGCGATAAAGTCTCGTTGTTTAAAGTAGGTGACGAGGTTTTCTATGCTGGAGACATGACCCGAGACGGCTCTAATGCCACCCACCAATTGGTGGATGAGCGCATTGTTGGTCGTAAGCCAACTTCGCTCGATTATGATCAAGCGGCAGCTTTACCACTCACCAGTATTACCGCCTGGGAATCGTTATTCGACCGTTTAAAAATCACACCAGCAGACAAAGACAAAACCTTATTGCTAATTGGTGCTGCAGGTGGAGTTGGTTCAATGGCGATTCAATTTGCCAAACAAGTCATTGGCATCAATGTTATTGCCACAGCTTCTCGTGCAGAATCTAAAGATTGGTGCAAAAAAATGGGCGCTAATGTGGTGATAGATCATCACAATCTTGTAAAGCAGTTTAAAGATAATACTATTACCGCCCCAGACTTTATCCTTTGTATGGGTGATCCAGACGAGTATTTCGAAACCATGGCTGAGTTGATTGCACCCCAAGGCAGTATTTGCTTATTAGCCAATGCAAGTAAAGACTACAACATTAATTTACTTAAAGCTAAAAGCATTACTCTGGTTTGGGAGATGATGTTTACCCGATCTATGTTCACAACAGATGATCTTATTAAACAGCACGAATTGCTAAACAAAATGGCAGATTTAGTCGATAGTGGCAAAGTTAAAACAACATTAACTCAAAAACTAACGCCAATCAATTTAGCAAATATTGTTAAAGCACATACAATGATTGAAACAGGTGCCATGATTGGTAAGCTAGTGATTACTCACTAAACAAAGCGTTAACAAACTCGTTAGCTTTAAAAGGCTTGAGATCATTAATACCTTCACCCACACCAATATAACGAATCGGTAAATTAAGTTCGTTCGATACCGCAAACAACACACCACCTTTTGCAGTACCATCAAGCTTGGTAATACTGACACCACTTAAATCAATAGACTTATTAAATTCAATCGCCTGATTAATCGCATTTTGCCCAGAGCCACCATCAATTACCAGCATGGTTTCATGTGGCGCATTTTCGTTGTGTTTTTTGAGTACGCGTTTGATTTTTTCCAGCTCTTGCATGAGGTTGCCTTGCGTGTGCAACCTGCCAGCAGTGTCGGCAATAAGGATATCAATATTTTTTGCACGTGCTGATTCATACGCATCATAAATAACGGATGCCGCATCAGCACCTGTGTCTTGTGCTACGACGGGTATTTCGTTGCGCTCACCCCAAACTTTAAGCTGCTCAACAGCCGCTGCACGGAATGTATCGCCTGCAGCCAGCATGACCGACTTGCCATGGTTTTGGAATGATTTGGCCAGCTTGCCAATGGTGGTGGTTTTTCCAGCGCCGTTAATACCCACCACTAAAATCACAAAGGTTTCGTTAATATCTGTATTGAGTTGGTTGTCTTCAATCAGTAATTTTGTTAACTCATCTTTTAAAAACTCATACAAACTATCTGAGTCTTTAAGTATTTTTCGTGAGGCATTTTTGCGCACGCTTTCTAGTACTTTATCAGTAGTATTAATGCCAATGTCAGCAGTGATTAGTAAGGTTTCTAGCTCATCAAGCAGATCGTCATTAATCTCTTTTTTGCCTAGTAGTAACGCAGATAGGCCCGAGCCAAGTTTTTGTCTTGACTTGACTAAGCGCTCTTTTAATGAAGCAGGCTTTTCTTCTGCTTGAGATTTATCTTTTTTAAAAAAATTAAACAAAGGCTTGTGGCTATAATGATTGAAATATGAAATCGTTAATTTTACTATTCTTTGGTTTGTCCCAATCTTTATTTGCTAATTCACTTGATTTGGCTAAACAAGGTGTGACTCAAGCCACATTGGACAACGGTTTAAAAATTGTTGTAAAAACCGATAGACGAGCACCCGTCTTTATTTCTCAGCTTTGGTACAAAGTTGGTGCTAGTGATGAATCTCGCCCTACAACCGGCGTTTCCCATATGTTAGAGCACATGATGTTTAAGGGTACGCACGTTTATAAAACAGGTGAGTTTTCACAAATTATTGCCAGAAATGGCGGCGATGAAAATGCCTTTACTTCAAAAGACTTTACCGCTTATTACCAAAAAATGCATAAGTCAAAGCTTGAGCTAGCCATCAAAATGGAAGCTGATCGCATGCGCAACCTAACCTTTTCGAACCAAGAGCTAACTAAAGAACGACAAGTGGTGATTGAAGAGCGCCGCATGCGTGTAGAAGACAAACCCAATTCAAAAGTTTATGAAAACCTACGCTTGATATCCTTTGATAAAAAAGGTGCATATCACTCGCCGGTGATTGGTTTTCAGGCAGATATTGAGACTTACAGCTTAAATGACCTTAGAGTTTGGTATGAAAAATACTACGCACCAAACAACGCCACATTGGTGGTGGTGGGCGATGTAGATGCAGCTGAAGTTATTCAATTAGCAAAACAATTTTTTGGTGATTATGCTTTTAATCCAAACATCAAGCCTTCAGATCGAAGTGCAATCACACTCCAAGGCAATTCTAAAAAGTTAAAACTTAAAGCCGAGCTGCCTTTTTATGTGTTGTCATTCCCTGTGCCTAGCCTCAGTACTGTTGATAATGACAAAACCGCCTACACTTTAGAAATGCTGGCTTACGTGCTCGATAATGGGTTATCTAAGTCACTGATTAGAAACCAGCAAATTGCATCCAGTATCGGCGTAGGTTATCGCCTATATGACAAATACGATACGTTGTTTACACTGAGCTTTATCCCAGCCAATGGCGTGAGTAACGACACAGTACTCAAAGCCATCAAAGCTCAAGTGACAGAGTTAATCAACAATCCCAACTTTATTCAAGGCGAGTTGTCTCGCACCAAAGCACAGCTTGAGGCTGATTTTGTATTTGAGCAAGATCAAATATCCACACAATCTTATTACCTAGGCATGCTTTCAACCGTAGGTTTGGGTGTTGATAAAATGTTTACTTATGTAGACAATATGAACAGTATTAAGGCGTCTGAAGTTTCGGAAATTGCCAAACAGTACCTCAACTTTAACGATGCCAATTCAGTCGAGCTGATTCCACAGGGGATTAAATGAGAGTCTTAGTCTTATTATTGATATTAACGAATAGCGCCCAAGCCAAGCTTGATATCCAACATTGGACAACCCCTGAGGGCGCCAAAGTATTTTTTGCACAAACTAAAGGCCTACCAATATTAGATATTCAGCTCAATTTTGATGCCGCCGCTTCTAGAGATGGCGATCAATTTGGCTTGGCATCACTCACCAGTTCACTACTTGGTACAGCTACTCAATATCACAATGAAGAGCAAATCATCAACACCTTTGAATCGGTCGGTGCTCAGTTCTCCAACAGCTCACTTAAAGATATGTCGATTGTGTCACTACGTACATTAACGCGACAACCGATCTTAAAAAAATCACTCGATATTTTTACTGAAGTTATCACCCAGCCGAGTTTTGAACAAAAATACCTCACACGTGAAAAACGCCAGACTTTACGCGCTATTGAAGCAGCCAAGCAATCACCAGCCAGTGTAGCGTCACTGGCTTTTGATAAGGCAGTGTTTGCCAATCATCCTTATGCGCATGCAAAAATAGGCACACAAAAAACCATTGAAAAAATCTCAATCAAAGACTTAAAGCAGCATTATCAGCAATTTTACGTAGCCAAAAATTTGACCATTGCTTTGGTGGGTGACATCAGTAGGGCGCAAGCCAAGCAAGTTGCTAGGCAAATTTCTCATGGTTTGAACGTTGGGAAAAAAGCTAAAATTAACCCAAAAATTTCACCACTCAAGCAAGCTAAAAAAATCCATATAGAGTTTCCATCAAAACAAACGCATGTACTAATTGGGCAAACCGGTATCAATCGCTCACACCCTGATTATTATCCTTTGTACTTAGGTAATCATATCTTTGGCGGTAGCGGACTTACCTCTATCCTCAGCGACGAGATTCGTGAGAAAAAAGGCCTTGCGTATTCAGCCTATAGTTACTTTAGCAAGATGCGCTCAAACGGTGTTTTTATGATGCGTTTGCAAACTAAAAACGATCAAGCTGTTGAAGCAAAAAATATCGCAATAGAAACACTCAAAAATTTCAGAAATAATGCGATTGACGCCCAAAAATTGCAAGATGGCAAGGATAATATCATCGGTGGCTTCGCCCTAGAGACCGCTAGCAATGCCAATATCCTCACCTATCTATCCATTATTGGTTTTTACGACCTGCCACTGGATTATTTAAGCAGTTTTACCGATAAAATCAAGGATATTAGCGCCACAGACATCCAAAAATCTTACACGCGGCTGATTGACATGGATAAACTCATTATTTTGAGTGTCGGCGAGCAAAAATAGCCATTTCGATTATTTCCCAAATTTTAGCTACACCCCGCAAGGGTTATTTCTTTTAAAAATTTAGACTCTATAATAGGTCTTTATAAATTATTAAATCACCATGGAGTTGTATTATGTTTGCCCCAATTGAAGTGCCTTTTGGCTGTAAGATGTTGTTTAATGTTGTCGATCTTAAAGATGAATATACCATTGAAGATGTAGAGTTGTTACTCGGTGAGATGTGTAATGTCGTTAAGAATAATTACGGCGATGACAATGGTGGTTTTATTGGCGGCCAAGTCTTTAAAAATGATGGCTTTATTTCAGCAGAAGGTTCGGTTCAAGATTCAAGTAAAGTGGATAACAAGCGTGTAGATCAAAACGCAGGTGATTTGGTTATTGTGACTTATTGGCAATCGTTTGAACAGCATGAAGCCTCTCATGCCGATCAATTGTTTAATGATAAATTTTCTCAGTTAGCAACCTACTGCGATAACACTTATGAAGTGGGATACAGTATGTTGTGGCAGGGTACGCCAGAGCATTAATAAAAGACATTTAATACAAGATATGGAACAACTTTTTTCTTATGGTACATTGCAAAATGTAGAAGTACAGCTTGAAACATTTGGACGAGAGTTAACAGGCTCCAAAGATCAGCTATTGGGTTATCAACTTGAAATGGTTGAAATTCAAGATACCGGTGTGGTTGAATTGAGTGGTGAAAGTCATCACCCTATTGCGATGGCGACTGGCAATGATACCGATCAAGTGGATGGCATGGTATTTGAGATTACTGCACAAGAATTAGCGCAATCAGACGAATATGAAGTTGATGACTATCAACGAGTATTGGGTAAATTGAAATCAGGCAAACAAGCCTGGGTGTATGTCAGTGCAGACAAATGATTTGCCTGCACTGACAATGAATTAATCTTGGATATTTTTACCAATATTAATTAAGAAAGAAGCGAATGGGCCCATGTTGTTCATGGCTTCTCCCATCGGACCTTCGAAAGATAAACCGCCGAATGTCATGTGGTACATTGGGCCAGACTCGCCAGTACCCATTGACGCCCAATCTTCTGCTGTTGCTGTCATTTGGTAGTCGACATCTGCGTTTAGCTTAGCAGTTTTAGCACTATCAAAAGCTGCTGTTGCTTTACCATTATTATCAATGTGTAATTCTGCTGCTTTGTTTGAGCCTTTGACAATTACTTGTAGTACTTTGTAGCCTTTACCGCCATCGTTAAGTGCCCAGCCTGATTTAACTAACTCTGCAGGGGTTGATGATGCATTAAATGCGTCAGCAATATTTTGTGCATTGCCAGCGAATGCATTGATTGAAAATAACGCAAAAAGCGTAATCATTAGTTTTTTCATGGTGTATCTCCGTATGTTTAAATTCTTCTCAAGTTTTATGACTTTTTGTCAATGCTTATTTTAGAGCAAGACCTTCTCAATTGCTACAGAATTAATAAAGTCTTTCTGCCAGTTTTCGCCTAAGGTTTGTTCAGCCATAACTTCAACTGGATAGATTGGTTCAACACCCGTAGATGCTTGATAACGTGATAAGCCTTGTCGACAAGCAGGGCAAGTGGTTAACATTTTTATACCTTTTTTGGCTTTTGGTGTGCCAATCAGTGCGGTTAAATCTTTTTGAATCTCGTTTTCTTTTTTAAACTTGACTTGTTTGGCAATGTCAGCACGCGCTACCGCAAAGGTGCCCGCTTCTCCACAACAACGATCATTGTTAGTGACATCAGAACCCATAATTTGTGAAATTACATTGGCGGAATCTCCACTCTTAATCGGATCATGACAGGGTGCATGGTAAAGGTATTTTTCACCGGTGCTATCAAGTTTGACATCGTTAGCCAGCAAGTATTCGTGAATATCGGTAAGTTGAGCGTCTTTAAAAATATCACCGAGCTCATAGGTCATCAACTGATCAATACAAGTGCCACAAGAAGTTAGCACATGCTTGATGTCTAAGTAGTTGAGTGTATTGGCCATACGATGGAACAACACGCGATTATCGGTAGAAATCTCTTTACTTTTAACTTCATTGCCAGCACTGGCTTGTGGGTAGCCACAACACAAGTAACTAGGCGGTAGTACCACTTTAATCCCTTGATGATATAGTAGGGCAATAGTAGCTAGCCCAATTTGTGAATACAGACGTTCAGAGCCACAACCTGGAAAATAAAACACACTCGGCGAATCAGCGCTTGATTTGTCAGGATGCGCCAAAATCGGTATGGTGCCTGCATCATTAATGCTGAGTAAAGTGCGTAGTGGTGCCATGCCCGTATCGGTTGGTAATGGCTTGTCTAAAATTGTCACCAACTCGGTTAAAGCGTTAGGGCTGCCAACGGTTTTATTAGGTTGTTTCTTTAAAAAAGGTTTAGCCAGTCTAGAGGCAAGGTGTTGAGCTTTGTAACTAAAGTCAATCAACAGTTTTTTAGTGAGGTTGATTTGCCAAGGCTTGCTCATGTTTAGATAGGCAATCGACATTTTAGCGGCAATATTGGTGTTGCGTTTATTTTGCTTAACCAAAATATTTTTCATTTTGATAGAGACATCACCAAAGTCAATATTGACCGGACATGGCTTTTCGCAACGATGGCAAATGGTGCAATGGTCAGCAATATCATTAAATTCGTCAAAATGATCAATAGAAACCCCTCGACGGGTTTGCTCTTCGTAGAGGAAGGCTTCTGAAATTAAGTTAGTGCCAATAATTTTGTCACGTGGTGAATAGAGTAAATTAGCCTCAGGTACGTGTGTGGTGCACACGTCTTTACACTTGCCGCAACGCAAGCAAGATTTGACCATGTCGTTGATTTCACCAATTTCACTACTTTCTAAAATGAGCGCTTCTTGCTCAACCAGTCGTAGTGATGGGGTAAAGGCGTTATCTAAGCCGCTACCCGGCATCAATTTACCTTTATTGAAATGGTTGTTTGGATCAATGTCGGCTTTATAGTTTGCAAATTCTTGTTTGAATTCATCAGACAGATATTGATATTTGGTTAAACCAATGCCATGCTCACCGGAAATTACACCACCGAGCTGTTCGGCCAGAATCATAATTTCATCTACCACCTCTTCAGCTTGATGCAGCATTTGTGTGTTATGCGAATGCACGGGAATATTGGTGTGCACGTTGCCATCGCCTGCGTGCATATGCGTTGCCACAAATAAGCGCACTTCGCGGTACTCAGTGTGAATTTCTTGTACTTTTTTACGAATTTCAGTAAAGACATCACCCATCAGTAAATCATTCAAAGGTTGGGCAAATTCGTTGATATAAGAAATAACACGATCACCGGTTTGAATGGCTTTGAATTTTGATGCTTGCGTCAGACTATTGAGTGCGTTTATCCATTCGGTATTAACTTCATCAAGCAAAGACAATGCACTGGTGATTTTTTCTTTAACAAGGCTAGAGTCTGGATCAATGTTTTGAAAATAATCTTTAACTGCATCTAATGTGGCTAATTTGTTTTCAATCGACAGTCGGATGTTTATGTGCTCAATACCCTGGCTATAATCACCAAGTTTGTCCAGTGGAATAACTACGTCTTCATTAATCTTAAAGGCGTTGGTGTGCGCAGCAATCGCTGCGGTATTGGCACGGTCTTTCCAAAAAGTTTGTCTTTTTGCAGGTAGCTTAGCGACAAAACATTCACCTTCTCGCTCTTGCGTTAGTTGGATAATTTTATCTACCTGATCGTCTAATGAAGATTGATTGTTAGCACTGATATCAATCAAAAGTACCATTTTTGGTAGTTCTGAACGGCTGGCTTTAGTGGTGTAATTTACGGCTTTAATGTAGCGCGCATCAAGATGTTCCATGCCAACTAGATCAATATCTGCAGAGTTATCTACACTGTTTTTAACAGCAACAATGGCAGAGACTGCGTTGTCTAAATCATGGCCAAAGAATTCAAGGCATAATGTGTTGATGTGCTCGAGTGGTTGGTGCAAGATAAACTCTGCAGAAGTAATAAAACCATCACAGCCTTCTTTTTGAATACCAGGTAAGCCATCTAAAAACTTGTTGGTAACGTCTTTTCCCAGACCGCTTTTGCGCATATTTGTGGCGCTAATGGTGAGTGTTTCGGTCCTAAGTAGGGTTTTTCCATCGGTTTTTAAATGGTGGATTTTAAAACTGACTACATCCAGTAACTGTATTTTGTCTTGATTATGATCCAGACGTTTGACTTGTAGCCAGTTACCATCTGGCATCACCATTTTCCAAGAAAGTAAATTGTCAATGGTTGTACCCCAACGCAGGGCTTTTTTGCCACCGGCATTCATCGCAACATTACCACCAATGGTGCAAGCATCTTGTGAGGTTGGGTCAACTGCAAAAACTAAGCCACTTGCTGTGGCCGCCTCACTCACGCGCTTAGTAATAACGCCAGCACCTACATTGATTGAATGAAGACCGTCTTGATTTTGAATCGGCTCAATAAAGCTGAGCTTCTCAGTATTAATGACTGCAGTTTGTGTATCTAGGGGGATTGCGCCACCAGTGTAGCCCGTACCACCGCCACGTGGAATAATGGTTAAACCTAGTTCAATACAGGTTTTGATAATATCGGCAATTTCTAACTCGGTATCTGGGGTGATAACTACCGCTGGATATTCAACACGCCAGTCAGTTGCATCGGTTGCATGTGAAGAGCGAGATAGAGCGTCAAAGCGAATATTGTTATTGTGCGTAACTATGAGCAGTGCTTTTTTAATTCGTTGTTTGTTATTTTTAAATTCACTTAGGCAGTGTTTAAAGCCATCAACTGCTTGATCGGCGCCATTGAGTAACTCAAGTACCTTTTCATTGCCATCAGCACGAGATCTAATTTGGTTAAGACGTGAATAAAGCGCCTCAGTCAGCGCTCTCCAGCGACGTTTGTTTTTGATTAAGTCTTCTTGTAAGTAGGGGTTGCGGTTGACTGCCCACATGTCACCCAATACTTCAAATAGCATTCTCGCACTGCGACCCGTGTTGCGATTTTCACGCAATTGGTTGAGTAATTCCCATGATTCTTCACCTAAAAAACGACACACAACTTCCTTGTCAGAGAACGATGTGTAGTTGTAGGGAATTTCGCGGTATTTCTTCAAGTCTTTAAAGAGAGTGGTTAGTTTCGCTTTATTTTACTATAATGGTTGGCAACTGTATTTGTTGTTAGGAATTGTATGTTGTGGATTAAAGCGTTTCATATTATTAGTGTTATTACTTGGTTTGCTGCGTTGTTTTACTTGCCACGCCTATTTGTTTATCATGCGATGAGTGATGATAAAGTGAGTATTGAGCGCTTTAAAATTATGGAGCGAAAGCTGTATCGCGGCATTATGACACCGAGTATGATTATTGCAGTTGTATTAGGTACATGGATGGTGGTTGATGGTTGGGAGATGTACAAAACTCAATATTGGCTGCATGCTAAATTAGCGCTAGTATTGCCACTGATTGCTTATCATTTTTATTGTGGTCGATTATTGTATATTTTTAAGCAAGATAAAAACACCCGTTCTGATGTGTTTTATCGATGGTTTAACGAATTTCCTGTTTTAATTTTGGTGGCGATCGTTATTTTAGTGGTGGTTAAACCTTTTTAATTACTTACCAGTAAGCTTGATATAGCTATCAGCCAACGCCTCATAAATAGGCTGTGTAAATATTTGCTTAGAGATAAAGTTGGCAATAAAGGCAACAACCAAACCTGGAATGAGTAGGTGCAAACTAAGGGTCATTTCAAGAATCACAAAAACAGCTGTTAAAGGCGCTCTGACTACGGCGCTTAAGTAGGCGATCATTGCCATCACGATAATAACTTGAGCATCTGTCTGTGTATAGAATCCAGCAGCCTCTGAGCCAATACCTGCACCAATTGAAATACTTGGCATAAACACACCACCTGGAATGGTGGAAGCAAAAGAGGTGAGGGTGGCGAAGTATTTCATCACGACAAAATCCAAACCTAAGGTTTTGTTGTTGAGTATTTGCAATACTTCATCGCGACCAGAGCCTGCGATTTGACCTTGAGACAAGTAGTTAAAAACAGCGATAACCACCCCTAAAAATAAGGCAATAGTGATGACTCTAGCTCTGCTATGAGAGATAAATTTATTAATAAGATATAAGGTTAATTTAGAAAACAACCCACCCAATACACCAGTAATAATAGCCAAAGGTACGAGTTGCCAGATTAAGGTTAAATCAAATGAGTGTGAAGATAGATCGGTTAAATAGGCACTATTGCCACGATAGATAACAGCAAACCAATACACCACAGCACTAACAATGGCGATTAATACTAACGCTTGTTTTTTTAGTTTTCTACCAATCTCTTCATAGGCAAATAATACGCCAGCAATTGGCGCATTAAAGGCCACAATAAGGCCGGCACTACCGCCAATAGCGATCAAAGCATGGATTAAAAACTTTCGATTAAGCTTTAGAAGGCGATTGAATCCATAAAAAATTGAACCACCAATGTGAATACTAGGGCCTTCAATACCGATAGGCGCACCACCCAGCATGGCTAAAAAGATAAAGCCGATTTTGCCAAGCGCAATTCGAAATGAAAGTAGCTGCTCACGAATGCCTTTATTGCGAGAATCGGTTGCAGCAATTAGTTGCGGAATGCCACTGCCTTGTACATAATGGCAGTAATATTTTGCAATATAGATAATCCCCACAAAAACAATCGGCGTAATAACAAGACTCAGGTAGGGGGCGGTACCGATTAAGCTCTTAAAACTGTGTTGCGCATAGTCACTCACCTCTAAAAATAAAGTGATGATAACCACTGAGGCAATACTGGCTAGCAATAATGATGCGTAGGTTTTAATCTCATTAGGGAATTGATGAGAGAGGTATCGACGCATTTATGATTCGGCGGTAAACAACCCCGTTGAAAGGTAGCGATCCCCTCGATCGCATACAATGGTGACAATAGTAGCATTATTCACTTGTTGTGAAAGTTCAATTGCCGCTGATACTGCGCCACCAGAAGACACGCCTGCAAAGACACCTTCTTGGGTGGCTAAATCACGTGTGGCTTGCTCAGCAGAGAGTTGTGAAACGTCCATCATTGTATCGACTTTAGAGGCATCAAAAATCTTAGGTAGGTAGGCTTTTGGCCAGCGACGAATGCCAGCAATTTTCGCACCATCTTCGGGCTGTACGCCAATAATTTGAACATCAGTATTTTTAGCTTTTAAACTGCTAGAGACACCCATAATTGTGCCTGTGGTCCCCATGGCTGAGACAAAATGTGTGATTTCACCATTAGTATCTTGCCAAATTTCTTCGGCCGTGGTGTTTACATGGGCATTTGGATTATCCATATTGGCAAATTGATCAAGTTGTTTGCCTTTGCCGTCTTTTTCCATTTGCTCGGCTAGGTCTCGCGCACCTTCCATGCCTTGTTCTTCAGTAACTAAAATAAGTTCAGCACCATAAGCTGCCATTGCATCGCGTCTTTCTTGTGAAAGGTTGTCTGGCATGATTAAAACCATTGTATAACCTTTAATCGCTGCTACCATGGCTAATGCAATGCCAGTGTTACCGCTAGTTGCCTCAATTAAGGTGTCGCCGGATGTGATTTCATCACGAGCTTCCGCTTGGGTGATCATGTTAAAGGCTGCACGATCTTTGACTGAACCTGCCGGGTTGTTGCCCTCAAGTTTGAGTAAGATGGTGTTGGTCGGGTTAGGGTTTAATCGCTGCAAGCGAACCAATGGCGTATTGCCAATGGTTTGATCGATGGTTGGATAATTATTTTTATTCATAGTTTGTTTATTTTTATTCAAATCTGAATAAAAATATTATCCAGATTACATGTTGCTTAGAATAGCGTCTCGCACCTCATCCATTACTGGATTGATGTTAATCATCTCGTCACTACACTGCGAGATCGCAGTATCAGGGTCTTTTAAGCCGTGACCGGTTAGTGTGCAGACGATTTTAGAGCCTTCAGGAATTTTCCCATTCTTAATGTCACGCATTGCGCCGGCAAGCGATGTGGCAGAAGCCGGCTCACAGAAAATACCTTCTTTTTCAGTCAGTAGTTTTTGTGCTGCTAGAATTTCTTCATCGGTTAGTGAGTCAAACCAGCCGTTTGATTCTTTTTCGACCTCGTGTGCTAAATCCCAGCTTTGAGGGTGACCAATGCGAATTGCTGTGGCAATGGTTTCTGGGTCGTCAATCATTTCACCTTTAATAAATGGTGCGGCACCTGCTGCTTGGTAACCTACCATTGTTGGTGTGGTGTTGGCTTTACCATCTTTATGATATTCTTTATAACCCATCCAATGTGCTGAGATATTACCTGCATTACCCACTGGCAAGCAGTGGTAGTCTGGCGCATCACCAAGCTCTTCAATAATTTCAAAAGAAGCAGTTTTCTGACCTTGTAAACGGAATGGATTAATTGAATTTACAATCGATACTGGCGCATGATCAGCCACTTCTTTAACTAAGCGCATGCCGTCATCAAAGTTACCTTTGATTTGAATAATGACTGCACCATGAATCATCGCTTGAGCCAGTTTACCCAAAGCAATTTTTCCTTCAGGAATTAAAACAAAAGCCTTAATGCCGGCGCGCGCTGCATAAGCTGCAGCTGAAGCAGAAGTGTTGCCTGTTGAAGCGCAAATAATCGCTTTAGAGCCTGATTCTACTGCTTTAGTCACCGCCATGGTCATGCCACGATCTTTGAATGATCCGGTCGGATTTAAACCTTCGTATTTAACATAGATATCAACATCTTTACCTAGGGTTGTAGGAATATTCTCTAAACGAATTAGAGGTGTATTGCCTTCACCTAGGCTGATTAGTTTGGTTGAATCATCAACAGGCAGTCTGTCTTTGTAATTTTCAATTAGGCCAGTGTATCTCATAGTGTTTTATTAATCCTTAATATTAATCTAGTGTTTCTACATGAATGATTTTAACAGTTTCTTGGATAAAATCATTTTTTTGAATTTCATTCACTGCCGCGTTTATCTCACCTGTTTTAACTTGGTTAGTAATAATTGCAATATGAGCATTATTTTGTGCGTCAATTTGTTTTTGAACAACTGCCTCTACACTGATATTGTGGCTGGCAAAAATTGCGGTAATATCAGCCAATACACCTGGCTTATCAGTCGCTAGCAAGCGTAAGTAAAAAATACTTTCAATCTCATCAACTGCTTGATGAGGCATTACTTCAAAAGATTGCCAGCCAAGAATATCGTCACTTACTGTACCTTTGATAATATCAACTAAATCTGCAATTACTGCACTGGCAGTGGCTTCATCACCCGCACCTGCGCCATAGTAAAGGGTTGGACCTACTGCATTGCCTTTAACCAATACAGCATTCATCACACCATCAACATTGGCCAATAGGCGTGTTTTTGGAATGAGTGTTGGGTGTACACGCATTTGAATGCTGCCATTTGTTTGTTTGGCAATACCTAAGTGTTTAATTGAATATCCAAGCTCAGTAGCAAAGGTAACATCTTCGCCTTCGATTTTACTAATGCCT
Organism: Gammaproteobacteria bacterium; assembly: GCA_029243595.1. Taxonomy (GTDB): domain Bacteria; phylum Pseudomonadota; class Gammaproteobacteria; order PS1; family Pseudothioglobaceae; genus Thioglobus_C. Next base: position 51,505 of record JAQWRQ010000011.1, read on the forward strand.
TCGGTAGAAACTTTGTCAAACTGTAGTTCACAACCAAATGCAATAGAAGCTAGGATAGCTAATTTATGTGCTGCATCTATGCCTTCGACATCAAAAGTTGGGTCAGCTTCAGCGTAACCAAGCGCTTGCGCCTCTTTAAGAACATCGGCAAAATCTCTGCCTTTGTCACGCATTTCAGTCAGAATAAAGTTACCAGTACCATTAATGATGCCGGCTACCATTTCAACCTTATTGGCACTTAAGCCTTGCTCTAATGATTTTAAAATTGGGATACCGCCCGCAACTGCGGCTTCGAATAACAAATGAACTTTGTTGTCTTTTGCGAGTGCTAATAGCTCATTGCCATGAGTTGCGATCAGCGCTTTATTAGCAGTAATAACATGCTTTCCGTTGATAATCGCAGCTTCAACCAGTTCTTTGGCTAAACCTGTGCCACCCATTAACTCTAAAACAACATCGATATCAGCGTTGTTTACAATCGAAAAAGGGTCTTGAGTTAGCTCAAGATTATCAGTTGGGCAAATGCGTGATTGGTTAATGTCTCTAACAGCTGCATGCGTGACTTTAATGCTCGCACCACCACGGCGAGAAATCTCATTTTGATTTTTGTTAAGAACGTTTACAACGCCACCACCAACGGTGCCTAAGCCTAGTATTCCAATATTCACGCGTGTTAAATCCTGTCTATGAATGATAAAGGTTTAAATTATACCAATAGGGTCTTGATATAAGGTGGCTTATCTACCTATTTATAAGACTTTATTGGTTGAGTGTAATGGCCACACATTTGAGTGGGCGAGAGTACTGTGATGGGATTTTGTGTTGGTTGTTAAACAGCACTGGGGCTAAAGATTTAAGCATGTCTTCATAAATCATTTTTTTAAACTCAATCACTTCTTCGATTGGATGCCAGTAATCTACCCATTCCCAGTCATCAAATTCGATATCTGAGTGAGTGTCAAGCTTGATATTGCTTTCATCACTAGTGAGTTTTAGTAAAAACCAAACTTGCTTTTGCCCAACACAAATTGGCTTTTGTTTGCGCCTGATGTGATAGTCGGGTAGGTCGTAACGCAGCCATTTTGGGGTTTTTGCTATTACCTCAACATGCTCTGGAGAAAGGCCTATTTCTTCATCAAGCTCTCGAAACAAAGCCTCAATTTCACTCTCGCCTTTGTCAATACCACCTTGTGGTAACTGCCAAGCTTCTTGTTGATAACGTTTGGCTAAGAGGATTTGTTGTTTGTCATTAGTAATGACGATACCAACATTGGCTCTGTAGCCTTCAGAGTCTATCATGTTATTGAATTTTTACCGATCTAGTCGTCACCAGAAAACGCACCTAGGATGTGTAAAAGGCTTGTAAACATATTGTGTAATGCCAGATACAAGCCAACCGTAGCTACGATGTAGTTAGTTTCGCCACCATTAATGATAGATGACATTTGACTCAACATGTAAGCACCCATAATCAACACAACTGCGAATGACATAAATAGGCTAAAACCTGATGATTCAATAAAGAAGAAGTTAATAATTGATAAAACAATAATGCCAATCATGGCAAAAAAGATCATGCCATTTAAAAAGCTAAAGTCTTTTTTAGTATTTTGTGCGTAGAAACTAATGGCAAAAAATGAAACACCTGTACCGGTTAAGGCTTGAAATACTAAGTCTGCACCATTTGGCATGGCTAAGTAATGAGTCAGCATAGGACCAATTGAATAACCAAGTAAGCCAGCAATAGCAAAAGCGGTTAATATGCCATTGTTACTGTTTTGCGTTTTAGGAAGAACAAACCAAATAACTGCAATGGCAGCGATTGAGCTGATTATCGCTGAGCCAAAACCAGCGCCTGAAGCAATCGAAAACCATGAGGCTAAGCCACCAAACACCAGTGTGTAAGATAGTAGTTTCATGGTATCTGATAAAACTTTGTTTTTAACTTTGATGTTGCCAATGGCAGTTGTTGTTGAAAATGTGCTCATGATTTATTCCTATAAATTAAAAGTGTAAAATACTACTATTTTATACCGAAAATTAAATAAAAGCATGAAACTGGTTTTAGGTCTTGGTGATACGGGTTTATCGATTGCTCGCTTCTTGTCGAAGCAAAATATTGCTTACAGGATAGCTGATAGTCGGTCCCAACCCCCGTCTTTGCCTGATTATTTGGCAGAATCTCTCAGTTCAGAGCTTGTATTAGGTGATTGGTCGCAAGATTTATTAATCGATATTGATGAAGTTTTTATCAGCCCTGGTATTGCACAAACACAAGCGATTGTTGTGTGGGCGAGAGAAAAAGGTATACCAGTTATTAGTGATATTGAGTTATTTTCACGCTATGCTACAGCACCAATTATTGGCATTACTGGCTCAAATGGCAAATCAACGGTTACTCAGTTATTAGGTGAAATGATTGCTAATGAAGGTAAGAAAGTAACAATTGGTGGCAATATTGGCAAACCCGCACTTGAGTGTTTGAGTGACGATGTTGAGTATTATGTCTTGGAGCTTTCTAGTTATCAGCTGGATTACACGCAGAATTTAAATTTGTTGACAGGGGTGGTGCTTAATATCACTCCAGATCATCTTGATCGATACGGTAGTTTTTCAGAATATACCGATTCAAAACTTAGTTTGTATAAGCACTGCCAACATTTGGTAGTAAATATTGATGAATCACTAATCCCTCAAAAAAAATCAGCCAAGCATTTTGGTGTAAATATGCCAAAGCAGCCCACTGATTTTGGCACAGTCACTTGCCACGGTAGTTGTTACTTTTTAAAGGGTGATGACGTGTTATTGTATGTGGGTGATATGCAACTCATTGGTGATCACAATGTCACTAATGTATTGGCAGCACTTGCTTTAGGTGATCAAATTGGGCTGAATGCAGATTTGATGGTTGAGAGTATTAAGGCTTTTAAAGGGCTTGAACACCGCCTTGAATGGGTAACAAAAAAACAAGGCGTTGATTATTACAACGATTCAAAAGCCACCAACGTTGTTTCTACCATTAAAGCTTTGAATGCACTCATTTATCGACATGAAAATATTGTACTTATTGCCGGCGGTATTGCTAAACAAGAAGATTACTCGACTTTATTTGAATTGATTGACAAAGATGTGGTTGGCGTAGTGTTGATTGGGCAAAGCGCACAAACGCTTGGCGAAGGTATTGAGAAATCAATAGTGAGTTATGCTGATTCAATGGATGAAGCAGTTAGCTTGGCGGCTAATATGTTAAATGACGGCGTGGTGTTGCTATCGCCAGCTTGTGCGAGTTTTGATATGTTTGATAATTTTGAAGTGCGAGGTGATGCGTTCAAGAAGGCTATTCTTGGATAAAGCTCATCGCAGCTTCAACATCGCTTTTTTCTAAAAACAATGCATTTTCTTCACCATTTAACCAAGTGCTTTGGCGTTTACACAGTTGGCGTGTGGCGATAATAGCCAGCTCAATCATGGTGTCTTGATCAATATCTCCATTTAGGTGTTGCCAAGCTTGTCGATACCCTACACAACGAATAGAGGGTAAGTCCTCATGTAGATTTGGATTTTGTTTGAGCTGTTCAACTTCGGCCAAAAATCCATCATCTATCATTGATAAAAAACGTTTTTCAATTCGTTGGTGTAGTTCATTACGTGACGGCATAAGGATGATTTTTTTAATAGGAAAGTTCAGCCCTTGTTGTTTATTACCTTGTAAGTCGCTTAGAGTTTTCCCACTAATATCAAACACTTCTAACGCACGTGTAACGCGCTGAGCATCATTTGGGTGAATGCGTTCAGCTGCCTTTGGGTCGATTTTCTTTAAGTCGTCATGCAGTGTGGCGCTGCCTTTTTCTTTTAACAGCTGGTTAAATTTCTCTCTTGACTCGGTGGTTGACTTTGGCAAACGAGATAAACCATATTCAAGTGCATGAAAGTAAAACGAGGTGCCACCCACTAAGATTGGGGTTTCATCATTATCAAAAGCCAGTTGTATTTGTGCTTTGGCATCTTTGGCGAAATCATGGGCTGAATAAGATTCTTCCGGTTCGCAAATGTCAATTAAATGATGAGGGTATTTTTCTAAAGTTTTGCTGTCTGGTTTGGCAGAACCGATATTCATACCTTTGTAAATGAGTGCAGAGTCTACACTGATTAACCGTGCTTTAAATTTGTGACTAAGTTCGATAGCCAAATCAGTTTTTCCTGAGGTGGTAGGGCCCATTAAAAATACAACGGTCTTGTCTATTGATTGTGTCATAAAGGCTTTAAATTACTAAGCATTAAGAGATATAACCTATATTATAATGACGGCTACTTAAATTTATTAGATATAAATGCATGTTTACAATTGAAAATCAAGCGACTGGAAAGTTTTTTAGAACCGATGGCAATAGTCCTATTTTGGATGATGCACTAATCCATGGGTTGAATTTTCCTTACGGTTGTCAAAAAGGTTTTTGTGGTAAATGTAAAGCTACTATTACCGAAGGCGAGGTTGATTACGAAGGCGATATACCGAATGGCATTACCCCAGAAGAAGTGGCCGATGGTATGGCGTTATTGTGCCAGTGTAGAGCTATATCTGATGTGTCACTTGTGGTGGATGAGTTAGACAGTGTAGCTGATATTGAAGTGAGAAACCTACCGTGTAAGGTAGAAAGCATCAATCGTTTGAATCATGACGTTACTCAAATATTTTTAAAGATTCCCGGTTCTGAGTCATTGCAATATTTAGCAGGTCAATATATTGATTTAATTCATCCTAATTTTGAACCACGTGCTTTTTCAATTGCCAACGCGCCAACAAACTCAAGTTTGATTGAATTACACGTACGTCAAATAGAAAATGGAAAATTTACTAATTTTGTTTTCAATGGGTTGGAAGAAAAATCGTTACTTCGAATTGAAGGTCCAAAGGGTGATTTCTTCTTTAGAGAAGACAGTAAAAAACCAGTTATTTTAGTAGCAGGTGGTACGGGATTAGGGCCTATTAAGTCAATTGTTGAGCATGCAATTGCCACTAAGTTAAATCGTAAAATCTACCTATATTGGGGTGTGAGAGACGAAGTTGATCTATACATGGACTTGCCAAAACAGTGGGCGGCTGAATATGATAATATTCATTTTGTCCCAGTTTTATCCGAACCTAATGATGCGTGGCAAGGTAGGACAGGATTTGTGCATGAGAGTGTTTTAAAAGATTTTGATGACCTTACTGGTTATGAAATTTATGCCTGCGGACCGCCAGAGATGGTTAAGTCGGCTGCCAATACTTTTGTAGATCAAGGTATGATTAAAGATAACTTCTTTTCTGATGCCTTTGTGTTTGCCTTTACTGGAAAAAAATAATGAATGACATGCAACAGCATTTAACCGAACAGTTAGAAACTTCACTCAATCCAATACATTTGGAAGTGATTAATGAATCGGGCAATCATTCCGGCTCTGCAACAGAGTCACATTTTAAATTGATCGTAGTGAGTCATTATTTTTCTGACCTTAGGTTAATTGATCGTCACCGTTTTATCAATCAACTTTTTAAAGAAGAGCTTGGTCATATTCATGCATTGGCAATGCACACTTACACCCCAGATGAATGGGCTATGAAAGGTGGCGCACCGGCTTCCCCCCAATGTTCAAGTAAAACAAAACACTAACTTTGTTTAAACGATTTTTATATTTATCTTTTTTATTTTTAGGCGCTTGTGCTTCACAAGGTGATATAAATGCTTCGCAAAACATCGATAGTAAGCATACTTTAAAGACAAACCTTAGTCCAGCTGCAATTGTTAAGCCTAACCCCGTTGTTGTTGAAAAAGATTTGTGGCAATATATTTCTAACCGTCACACACTTAAAGCAAGAAGCCAGAAAGATTTATTTTGGCATATTGACTGGTTTAAGAAAAATCCTGATTATCTGACACGTGTTACCAAGCGTGCTAAGCCTTATTTGTATTTAGTAACCGAAGAAGTAGAAAAAGCGGGTTTGCCGATAGAGATTGCTCTATTGCCTATTGTTGAATCGGCTTATTATCCGTTTTCTTATTCACATGGTACTGCTTCTGGTCTTTGGCAGTTTATCCCTTCTACTGGCAAGCTTTATGGCTTAAAAGAAGATTGGTGGTATGACGGTCGACGTGATGTTTTAGCATCAACCAAGGCAGCAGTTAAGTATCTAAAAAATCTGACCAAGCTTTTCAAAGGTGATTATTTACTGGCTATTGCTGCTTATAATTCTGGCCCAGGTCGCGTACAAAAAGCAGTACGTAAAAATAAACGACTGGGTAAAAAAGATGATTTTTGGCATTTAGATTTACCAGCTGAAACCAGAGGTTATGTGCCTAGATTGTTAGCAGTTGCTGAGTTGATTAAGCACCCCGAAAAATACGGACAAACCATTACACCAGTGAGTAATGCTGCACAATTGAGAGTGGTAAAGCTAGACTCTCAGTTTGATCTGGCCATGATTTCACAGTGGGCTGACCTTAGTCTGGATGAGATTTATTCACTCAATCCTGGGCTTAAGCGCTGGGCTACACCAAGTAACCCACCTTATAAACTTCTATTGCCAATTAACAACATTGATACATTTGAAAAAAATCTGAGCGCACAGCCAAAGAGTGCACGAGTTAGATGGCTACGCCATAAGGTGAAATCGGGCGAGAGTTTAAGTTATTTGGCTAATAAGTATAAGACTACTTTGAGTCAAATTAAAAGCGCGAATAGTCTTAAAGATAATTTAATTAAAGTCGGTGATCATCTAATTATGCCTGTTGCACAGCGTGGTGAAAATGACTATACACTTTCTGAAAATGAGCGAGAAAAACGACGATTAAACGCCAAGAAAACAGGGGTTAAAGTTGTACATACGGTCGCTAGTGGTGATAGTTTGTGGAAAATCGCCAAACTATACAAGGTTCAAATTGACAGCCTAGTTAAATGGAATCATATTACTCGATCTAAGCCTTTGGCACTTGGAAAACAATTGGTGATTTGGCAAGCAAAGCCCGCCAAAGAAAAAGACCTATCCAAAGTCACCAATGTTGGGATTGATATCAACCGAAAGGTTACTTATCGCGTTAAAAAAGGCGATAATTTATCAAAAATTGCCAATAAGTTCAATGTTAGTGTTGCTAATCTGAGGTTGTGGAATAAATTAGACAGTAAAAAACCACTACAGCCAGGGCAAAAACTAAAAATTGTTGTCAATGTTATTAACTCTAAAATGAAGTAAAAATATGAATTCACTTCCCATTAATAAAATATTTCTAGCAGGCTTTGCTTTTGCGCTGACACATTGGAAAAAAATCATTGAAATTTCTATTCTACCGGTACTGATTTCTTCGCCATTCTTAATGGTCGTACCAGAGTTGTTAGGGCTAATGGAGCAGGTATTTAATGGCGGCAAGTTAATAGAGGTTGTTTTGCCAGAAAATATGATGGCTTATTTACTCTTGTTTTTTTATGGTTACATTACTTTGTCGATCAATATGTATCGTTTAGTGGTACTGGGTGAACAATCAGTCAATGGTTTAATGCCGGTTATAAAGATAAATAAAATTGTTCGATTTGTCGGTTTGACATTATTCGTGGGCTTGGTAACGGTAATACCAGTGATGATTACTGGTATGCCATTCTTACAGTTGGTTGTGTATTTTTTAATTATTCCAATTACGCTTAATTTTGTTGGCATTGCTATTGATCAGCCTTCTAAATATAAGTGGAATTTATCGTTTACAACGCATGCAAACTTATTTTTCTTGCAAGCTATTTTGCCGGCTTTGGTTGCTATGTTATTCGCCGCATTGGCAAATATTATTGGGTTAGGGTCAACTTTAGAATGGGTTGTTAAAGTTGTTGTGTTTTATTGGACATTGGTGACATTAGCTCTGTGCTATCAGCTGATTAATGTAGCTAATAACTCAGAGAAAACCCCTTAGGATAGCGCATATCAAACGTAACCTGCTTAACCTTTTTTGAAGGTTTTATCTTGGTGTAAGCTTTTATAAAGCGCTCTAATCTCTGCTCTTGTTGTTGATAGCCTAGAATCACTTTAACATTGGGTTTAAAAGTAAGTTGATCAATATTCGTTCGAGAAAAAGTGGTAATAACCATGTCTCCAGATAAAATTTGGTAGTCTTGGTGGTCTGTGTAGAGTTTAATAATCTTTGCTTGGTTTGCTTCTGACCGTGCCAGGACAGCGTCTGATGGAATGATTGTCTTTGGAATAAACAATTCACCTGTAGTTGATATGTAACCTGCACAGCCAGTCTTATTTTTGGTGCTGCAATTGATGTTTTCCCAACGCATGGCAATATCTTGAGGTTCAATATCTATTTGAATTGAATTCCAAAATAGGCGCTCAACATGCGCAGCACCTACCCAAGGCTCAGTCTCTAAAACTTGTTTTATTTCGTGTAAATTTAGCTGGTATTTGTCTTGAATAAGGGGTTGTATTTTATCTGCCAAGATTGCTTGGTCAATTGGTAGGGATCCATCAATCTCCCAACTCACTTGTGCTTTTAAAAATTCAGTAGGTTCAGATTCTAAAATACGCCAAACAATAAAAGCCAACATAGCAAAAAAAGGCAGTGCTTTTGCAACTGGTAAGAAAAATTGCTTTATTGATTTTTTACGTTTGTTATAGCGAGGGTTATTTTTTTTAATCATTGAGAATTGCTATTATTAATTCGTCAAAACTAAGCCCTGATGCTTTGGCAGCCATTGGCACTAAAGAATGAGATGTCATACCGGGTACAGTGTTGATTTCTAATAAATAGGGCGTATTGTATTTATCAAGGATAAAGTCAACTCGACCCCAAGTCTTGGCATTCATAATATTAAAAGCATTTAGTGCGATGGACTGCAATTTTTTTTCGATCTCATCTGAGAGTTTGCATGGGCATAAATACTGGGTTTCATCTGAATGATATTTAGACTCATAATCATAAAATCCATGGCCTGCTTTTATTTGAATAACAGGTAATGTTTCTTTATTTAGAATTGTAACGGTATATTCACCCCCTTCAATCCATTGCTCAATCAATGCTTGACTGTCGTATTGCCAGGCTAATGCAAGCGCTTTGTTTAATTCGTTAGCATCGCTTACCTTGCTGATGCCAATACTAGAGCCTTCTAAAATTGGCTTTACAGCCCAAGGCAGTGGAAAGTCAATAATTGGAGTGTCTTCGCCAATTATTGCCAAAACAGAGGGTGCTAAAGGTAGATTGTGCTGCCCCCATATGGTTTTTGTTGTGGCTTTGTTCATGCATTGTTCGGAAGCACTTGAATTAGTACCTGTATAAGCAATATTACGATCTTCAAGCTGTTGTTGGATATAGCCATCCTCACCGCCACGACCATGTAAAACAATAAAAGCTTTGTCAAATTTCTTTGACCAAAGCTCGTCAAGGTTATCACCTTCCCAATCAAACTTAAAACACTCAATGTTTTGCTTTTTTAAAGCGTCATAGACTGCTTTTCCACTATTTAAAGAGACTTCTCGTTCAGCTGAATTACCCCCCATTAATACCGCAATCATATAATTTTCACTTCTGTTTTTAAGTCAATATCAAGCTTAGATTTTACGGTTTGTTGAATGTGTTTAATTAGGTTTTCAATGTCAGTGGCTGTTGCATTGTCTTGATTGATAATAAAGTTAGCGTGTTTGTCGGAAACACAAGCGCTGCCGATGCAAAACCCTTTAAGACCACAGTCTTCAATCAATCGTGCAGCGTGATAATTGCCTGAATTTTTAAAGACACTACCGCAACTGGCTTGGCCAATTGGCTGAGAGGTGTTGCGTTTTTTTAACAAAGCCTTGATGTCTTGTTGTTTGTCAATTTGGTTAAAATTAAAGCTTGCGGCAATGAAATACTCATTCTTATTATTAGCAGTTACTTGTCGATAAGTAATTTTAAAATCTGTCGTGTTTCTCTTAAATATGACGCCTGCAGTATTAATGACAGTGACAGAATCAACAAACTGCCAAATTTCACTACCAAATGCGCCTGCGTTCATTGCTAATGCACCACCAACACTACCTGGAATAGCGCTCAAAAACTCAGCGCCATGTAGGCCTTTAGATTCACATAATCGAGAGAGTTTTGCTAGTGTAGTACCTGCTTCTGTATAAATATTATTACCACTTATATTGAGCGCATTAAGGTGTTTTAGTTTAATAACAACACCATTAAACCCCTGGTCACGCACCAGTAAATTACTACCCAAACCCAGCATTAAAATAGGTTCTTGATTATTTTTTAAAAATTCAGATAATTCACCCAGTGTATTAGGGGTGAAAAAATCTTTTGCTTGGCCACCTGCTCTCAATGAGCAGTGTTTACTCATCGATTCGTTATGAATCAACATATTGAGTGGTTAGTAGCTCGACTAAAGTATGGATATCGCCAGCACCTAAGGTTAAAACAACATCATCTTCTTTAATAACATTTGGCAGGATATCTAAAACCTCAAGCGTATTTTTAACCACAATTGGGTCAAGCGCTGAACGTTGACGAATGCTACTGGCTAACACGCTAGAATTAATATGTGCAATTGGTTGTTCACTGGCAGGGTAGATGTCTAATAAGACCAGTACATCTGCCTGAGAAAGGGCCTGAGAAAAATCATCAAACAAATCACGTGTTCGCGTGTATCGATGTGGCTGAAAAACCACGATTAAGCGTTTGTCTTTATAGGTATTTTGTAGGCTTTCAAATACAGCTTTAATTTCATTAGGATGGTGACCGTAGTCATCAAATAATACCACCTGTTGGTTGTTGATTTTTAAAAAACCATGGTAATCAAGTCGTCTTGCTACACCTGAGAAATCTTTTAATGCGGCTTGAATGGTTTCAATCTTAATATCTAATTCACAAGCGATACCAATGGCGGCTAAAGTATTAAGAATGTTATGTTTCCCGATCAGGTTGAGCTCAACTGGGAATGAACAGTCGTATTTTTTGCACACTACTTCAAAATGCATTTGCCTTTCTTGTTGCGTGATGTTGGTCGCCTGCACATCAACGCCTTGACTAAATCCGTAGGTCACTAAAGGTCGGTGAATATCGTTAATAATGTCTTGCACACCTGTATCATCCGCACACAATACACAGGCGCCATAAAAGGGCAGGTTGGAGGTGAAGCTGACAAAGGCATCGGTTAATTTTTGATAATCATTATCATAAGTTGCCATATGATCTTGATCAATATTAGTGATGACACTAAGCATTGGCTGCAGGTGTAAAAAAGAAGCATCAGACTCATCTGCTTCAGCAATCAAGTAGTCGCTTTCACCCAGTTTTGCATTGATACCACTTGAATTTAAAATACCGCCAATAATGTAAGTAGGGTCAAGTTTTGCAATATTAAGTATGTGAGTAATCAGACTGGTAACTGTGGTCTTTCCATGAGTACCAGCTACTGCAATACCAAATCTAAAGCGCATAATATCGGCCAACATCTCGGCCCTAGGAACGGTAGGAATATTAAGCTCATGTGCTTTGATTAGCTCTGGGTTGGTTTGATCAATTGCACTAGAAACCACGACAGTTTGTGCATCAACAACATGATCAGCATGATGATCTTGGTTTATTTTACAGCCCAGTTTTTGCAACCTTTTGGTGACTGCATTAGAGTTAATGTCTGAGCCAGAAACTTGATAACCAAGGTTGTGTAGCACCTCGGCAATTCCGCTCATTCCAGAGCCACCAATACCAATAAAATGAATATGTTGAATTCTAGAATTAGAAGCAGAACGGAAGTTATTCACGATTTTGAAACAGTGATAATACTAAAGACCTGAATACCTTCACCCTTGCCAAATGCAGTTAAACCTTCGCCGGTTGTAGCGGTGATACCAACATTAGCGATGTTAGTGTTCATTAAATGAGCAATATTGGATTTAAGCGCTTCTATTTTTGGTGAAATTTTTGGCACCAGGCATTCGATTGAAATGGCAATATGCTCGATATGCCAGCCATTAAGATCACCCAACGCTAACTTTAAGTATTCGGCGCTATCGATAATTCCTTGTTGGCAGAGCGCATCAGCTTTAGCACCGAGAATATTTTGCCCGGTGATTGAAGAAATAGCATTAGTGAGAGAGTGTAGAATAACGTCAGCATCACTATTGCCACGTAGGCCTTGAGGGTGGTCAAATTCAACGCCACCCAAAATAAGCAACTTGTCATTGACACTGTCAAATGCATGTGAATCTTGCCCAAGTCCGGATTTAATGTTCATTTAATTATTTGATTCTAAATAAAAGTTAGCCAAATCTAAATCTTCTGCTGTGGTGATTTTTAGGTTGCTTTTACTGCCTTCAATCAATACAGAGTTAAGCCCTAAAGCCTCAATACTGCTAGCCTCATCAGTAATATTTAAACCATTTTTTACAATGTTATCTAAGGCTTTTGATAATACACCAAATCGATACATTTGGGGTGTTTGCGCTTGCCAAAGATTAGACCTGTCTAAGGTAGATTCAACTTGGATGCTGTTTGCTTTTTTAATGGTGTCAACCACTCGAGTAGCCAATAATCCGCCGGTTGGGTGATCTTTAAGTTGGTTGATTAAGTTGACTACATCAGTAATTTTTACACAAGGTCTTGCTGCATCGTGAACCAGCACCCAATCATTGTCTTCAGCAAAAGGTCTTAGAGAATCTAAAGCCGATATTACCGAATGAAAACGCTCTTTCCCTCCAGTCGCTGTCGCGAGTAATTTTGGATGATTGAAAAATTCTGATTGCTTGAAGCGGGTATCATTTTTAGCAATGGCGACAATACAGCCCTTAATCTTATCTATACTTAGTAGAGATGTTAAGGTTTGATCGAGTACACTCAAGCCGTTGTTTAGCCTTAAATATTGCTTAGGGGTGTCGCCTCCAATGCGTGAGCCAATACCACTAGCAGGTACAATCAAAAAGTGCTGGTCAGTCGACATGAAAAGACAAATAATAAAAAGATGGGTTTATTATACCCAAGGTATAGTCAAGGGTTTTGTAGCGTAATCTGGTGGTAAGTCTCACCGTCTTTTATTAGTCCAAATCGGTAACGTGCTTGCGACTCTATGATTTCCATATTGGAGGCTGTTTCCGCTTTTAGCTCGGTCTCTTTTATGGTATTTTGTTTTTCCAATGCTTGATTGGCTTGTGTGTGCTGGTCAATAACGGCTTGCTTATTGGTTAAAGAAGTTGGAAATTGATTAATGAAAAAATTTTGACGTATCAAAGTGGCTAAAACTACAAGTAGAATAATAGTGATCCAATATTGATAAAAAAAGCCAAATAAATCATTTGGCTTTTTTGTAGCGCTCTTGTTGGAGCGTCTCGTTGTTTGTTTTCTCAATTTTTAAAGTGGTTAAGGTTTAACCATCAGCAAGCATTTCACCATCTTTTTTATCTTGGAATGCCATTAAGAAGCCGCCACCAATGATATAGATAGAAGAGGCAATTACGCCAAATGCCGCAATATACTGCGCAGTGCCAGAAATAATTTCCATGTAAGAAAGTATGATTAAAGCCAGTGGCGCAACTAAGGTAACAACCATGGTGCTTAATAATAAAATATGACCTCTTTTGGCGCTATTATCAACTGTTGAACTCATCTTTATCTCCCCTTTGTATTAAATAATAATCGCATTATAGCACAGCTTTTTATAAAGCCAAATTGATACACGTCAATTTTTTATTAGCCGTGTATCAGAGTGTTTATCATGCCAAGCAAGATTGTCTTTGTTAAACAACTGGTAAATAAACCCAAGCCCAACTACTGAAAACGATATTATGGCTAATACAAATCTAATAAAGGCTTGCTTGTGCGTGATATTTTCACCACTGTTTTGCTCTATTTGAAATTTCCAAGTTTTCATGCCTAGTGTCTGCCTGCCCTTAACCCACGACCAAGTAAAGTAAAAATAAACAGTGACTAAATAAACACCAAATATAAGTAAATCGGTCTGTGCTTGTTTGTCAAAAAATACAATCAGTATTGCGCCGACAATAAAAAAAGCCAGTGAGAAGACTAAAAAAATATCATAAGAGATTGCCCCTAAACGACGCAACAAAGATACGTTAGATTTCATTAATTTCTCCTAGTAGTAGGTTTGGATTCACCACGGTTTGATTGAGATAAACACCCCAATGTAGATGCGGGCCTGTCGTACGACCTGTTTGCCCGATAGTGCCGATTGGATCACCTTGTTTAACTAGTTGATCTTGTTTTACTAGTCGTTCATTCATGTGAATATAGACGCTGATTAAGCCCTGCCCATGATCTAAAAAGACAGCATTACCATTAAAGAAAAATTTACCCACTAAAATCACCTTTCCATCCGCAGGCGCCTTAATAGGTGTGCCTATATCACCTGCGTAGTCCAACCCGGTGTGTGGCCGGCGTGCTTCACCATTGTAAAAACGCTTAAGCCCAAAAGGGCTGGTAGTTACACCATTAACAGGGCGTATAAATAACCCGTTAGATAAGTTTTTATCAGAAAATATCTTTCTGGCACTCGACAAAATAGGGCGCTCTTTTTTGATGCGATCCATATGTGTCAAGTTGGGATTGACGTATTTTTTATTTTTGCCTTTAAGGGTAATGTGTTGTTCAGTATAGGTTTGTTTTGTCACTTCAAAATCGAACAATCGAGTAGAAAAATCCTGAACTTTAATGGTTTTTTTACCCAATTTTTCCATCAGTGGAATGCCAATCAATACTTGATAGTGTTGGTTTTCAATATGCTGTACATATAACGGAACTTTGTTGTAGGATGCCTTTGGGTTGGCATGATTAGATTCAAAATCAATCACCGCAATACCACCCGGTATTGGTGTATTTTTAACCGGAATGTTGGCCAGTACAATAGTAGGTATCAGTAAAAGTAGTAAACTAAGTTTTTTCAATTTTTGTAACCTGGGAATAAACCTTGCCATCACTCAATCGTGTGGTCATTGCTTCGCCTATTTTAACGTCAGCAGTTGAGTGTAGTACTTGATTATCTTGAGCGGTCGAAATACTATAACCACGCGATAGAGTGTTGAGTGGCGATAGATGATCAAGCCCTAATGTATGCTGAGCTAATTTATTTTTTTGCCAATCCAGTGTTGTGTTGATGGATTTTTCTAATCTTTCATGTAAGCTATTTAATGTATTTTTTTGCTGGATAACAAGTCGGTTGATACTTTGCTGGAGCTGTGTTTTTGCTAAATAATTTAGCTGTTGATTGTGGCTAATTTTAGCGCTGGGCGAGTATTGCTTTAATTGCTCAAATAAAGTCGATAATTTGGATTGGTTTAAACGCAGCTTTGTTTTAACTTGATAATTAAGATGTACATTTAAACCGTCAAGCTTTTGTGCGAATACATTTAGTTGTCTATCTGGGCTAGGTAGTCTTGCACTTAATTGATTGAGTATTGATTGATGTTGATTAAATGCTTGTTGGATTAATTGTGACAGATTGTTATAGAGCTTAGCCGCCTTGGATAACAACTCTAGTCGGTCAGGCGTTGCCAGCATAGCAGCAGCACTGGGTGTTGGTGCGCGTACATCGGCAACAAAGTCAGCAATGGTTGTATCGGTTTCATGGCCAATAGCGCTGATAATTGGTGTTTTAGCATCAAATATTGCTCTGGCTAGTACTTCTTCATTAAAAGCCCATAAGTCCTCTAAAGAGCCACCACCTCTCGCTACAATTAATACGTCGCATCGATTTGATTGATCAGCAGCCTTGATGGCTTGAGTTAGTTTTTCTGCTGAGCCTTCGCCTTGTACAACGGAATCAAATAATAAGATTTCAGCAAAGGGATAACGTTTGTTGAGTACTTTAATAATATCGCGAATTACCGCGCCATTTGATGAAGAAATAACGCCAATAGTGCCAACCTTAACTGGGAGTTGTTTTTTATGAATAGTGTCAAATAAACCCTCGTCTTTTAGTTTGTTTTTTAACTGCTCAAAGGCCAGTTGCAAGTTACCAATACCAACCGGTTCAACATGCTGAATGATTAATTGAAAATCACCACGCGCTTCGTATAAAGTCGGTGCGGCGCGCACCAGTACTTCTAATCCGTTTTCAGGGTTAAATCTAATATTGCGTTGATTGAGACGAAATAGGGCGCAGCGAATCTGCCCACGATTATCCTTCAGTGAAAAATACCAATGCCCAGAGGCTGGGCGAGATAAATTAGAAATCTCACCTTGTAACCAACAAGTGGGGATATTGTTTTCAATGGTTTTATTACACAGTGACAAAAAATCAGAGACTGTGTAGATTTCATCAATATTAAACATATTAATTTTGCTTTAATAGTACAAACACTGCACCTGTGCCACCGTCTTTATCGGGGCAAGAGTTAAATGCTAATACTTGTGGGTGTTGACTTAAAAAACTCACCACTTGGGTTTTTAAAATACTCATGCTGTTTTCAGAGTGATAACCTTTACCATGGATGATTTGAATAAAATTCTCAAACTGGTGGTGATACATAAAGGCCGATAATGACTCACAAGCCTCAACAACGGTTTGACCGTGCAAATCTAAAACAGGCATAGCATCAAGGTTGCCTTGTTTCATTTTTTTGATAACTTTGGTTGAAACCCCGCTTTGTGAATAACTAACAATCTCAGATCCTTCAAGATTGGCATCAACGATATAGCTGTATGCGGTGAACGCTGGTTTTTTTAATGCATTATTTTTACGAGCGCCATCCTTATCTGTTGGTGCATTAGCATCAACTGTTGATCTGAATAGCTGTTTGTCTTCGTCGTTAATCTGTTTCATGCAAGCGTAAAAAAAGCCCTCAAAAGAGGGCTTCATTATAGCAATGTAAACGTTTTAGTTTATAGTGCTTTAATCTGTGCGTTAAGGCGAGATTTTTTTCTAGCTGCTTGGTTTTTGTTCATCAAACCTTTGCTTACTGATTGGTCGATCATCTTTTGCATTGTAGTAAAGCCACTTTGAGCCTCTTCTTTATTGCCAGCATCTAATGCGTAAGCTACTTTCTTAACGAATGTGCGAACTTTAGCGCGAATTTGTGAATTGTGTTTGTTGCGTTTAACTGCTTGTCTTGCGCGTTTTTTAGAACCTGCTGAATTAGCCATCGTATTTAAAAAGTTGAAATTAGTAAAACGCGAAATTATACCCTAATCAAAAACATTGGGTTAGTCTTAAGTGTTAAAAGTCCATCGTGTTTACTAATTTAAGTGTTTTTTTCTTATTCAATAATAATTGCCAAGTTCGACCCCCTTGTGACTTCCATAAAGAAACCGCTCGAATGCCCGCTAGTAATAACGCTCTAATATGATTAGCCGTGTGTTGATTAGATAAATACACCTGTTCACCACTAACCATAATCCTTGGATTAAGCTCACCTAAAGTTGTTTTATAAAGCTCGGCTAGGCGTGCTAATGAATTTGAGTGTCCAATTTCAAAAAAATCTTGTTTTTTGATTAGGTTGATCTCGCCAGATATTTGCGATAATAACACCGGGTCTTTCATTAGTTTTTTTTCAAGATTAATCAGTGCCAAAGAATAAAAAATCACATTCTGCATAGATTTGCTCTTTTTTCCAAAAGCTTTGGTTAATGCACCTAGTCCGATAGAAAGCTCTTTGGGCGATGAAAATACTTCATCAACTTTGGTGCTGTTACTTATGATGCTTTTTAAGCT
>JAQWRQ010000041.1 GCA_029243595.1 Gammaproteobacteria bacterium
AAGATGCGTGGCAATATCGCGTTTTTTCATCTCACCCAATAAACCCTTTACTGCTTTTTTACCTAAGCGTGCACCGGGTTTTTCTGCAGGAGTAAAAAAGGTAAGGTTAAATTTATCGCGTCGCCCCTCAGAACGTAGCTGCGTATCAAGCCCAAACAAAAACTCAAACATTGGCCCGCCACGCATTGCACTCGGCTCTTTCGGGTTACCCGAAAATCCAATGGCGATATTACCACCATCCATTGATTTAACACGATCTCGAATCGCCTCAACAGCGCTCAATCCTTCACAAGGGGTGATGGCATGCTCAATACCAGGAAGTTTTTTGATAAATCGACCGCCTGAGGCAATAATCAATGCATCATTCTCAAATAGCCCGATAGGTGTAATCACTGTTCTGCCATTATTTTCCAAGCCCATCACCTCACTGGCTACATGGTGAACATTCATGCGTTTAAAGAAGTTTTCTAACGGCACAACAATGTCTTTTTTGCTGGCTGCACCAGACGGCACCCAGATTAAACTAGGCATATATACCAACTCTGCCTTGGGAGAGATTAATGTAATCTCACATTGTTTGTCTTTTTTTCGAATAGTTTTTACTGCAGTTAATCCAGCAAAACCCGAACCAATAATCGTAATTTTTTTCATCTTAATCCTTGTCTATGTTGTGACAGAAATGCCCATCATCTGGGTTTTCAACACTTCTTGCAATATTATCAATAAACGTTTGTAATTCGTCAAATTCTAACACAGTTAAGATACGAGTAACCACATCAGGTGAAACTCTTAATGTGCATACGGATCCATCTTGCAATTTAACCTCCATGCCGGCTGCATTCATTGTCAATCCCTCGTCACTTTGCTCTAGTAATAACGCTAACTCATCTTGCAACTCATCATACAAAACTTGCAACTCATCTAAAGCCTCATCACTGGTTTCATCAGCAATAGAAATAATCTCGCCTTGAACAGAGCCAAAACCTTCGTCGTCTTTAGAGTCAAAATCTATTCCCGCCTTTGTTAAGTGGTCTTTGAATTTGGCCGAGAGATTGGTGTCAAAAAATATATAATCTAGCATATCAATTTTTTAATTTTATTTAGAATATTTTAATGCTTGACAACGATGCACTAGATACTTTATTTCGTGAAGCAAGAAGCCACAATGGCTGGCTTGATACTCAAATTAGTGATGAACAAATAACCCAAATATATGAGCTAATGAAATTTGGCCCTACTGCTGCCAATAACTGCCCTGCTAGACTTACTTTTGTACGTTCGACCGAGGCCAAAGAAAAGCTAAAATCACACCTCAATGAAGGCAATGTTGAAAAATCCATGGGTGCATCTGCCGTTGTCATTATTAGCTACGACACAGAATTTTATGAAAAACTTGATTACCTATTCCCACATACCGATGCCAAAAGTTGGTACGCTGGAAAACCCGCAAAAATCAAATCAGCCGGTGAGATGAACGCCACTTTGCAAGGCGCCTACTTTATGTTGGCAGCGCGCTCAGTTGGGTTAGATTGCGGCCCAATGGGTGGTTTTAACAACCAAACTTTAGATGATGAGTTTTTCCCTGATGGAAAAACAAAATCAATCTTTATTTGCGCACTCGGACAAGGTGATGCATCAATACTGCACCCACGTGGCCCACGCCTAGGCTTTGATGAGGCTTGCGAGATTATTTAAAAATTTAGAAAATAATCAAAATGAGGTGGAAAACACCGATTAAAACTTAAAATATCCAATAAAAATGCCGTTTTAACGGCATTTTTTTATGTTTTAGCTCAACAATTTTGAAAATTTAAGAAATTTTCAAAATGAGTAAAAAGTATTATTCTTTATCAGATTTTTTCTCTTCTTCTCTTGGTGGGCAGCCGTTGTGTAGCAACCATTGATCTTCATGTCCAATCGCCTTAGCAAAAGCTGGAATCACACACTCTTCGGCTGTTTTTACTTCAACCGCTTCTTGATTAGCATCTTTCTTGTCTTCGCCAATACCGAATAATGCTAAAGCACTAAAGCTAACCGTTAAAACCGATACGGCAAATAATGTTTTTAAGTTTTTCATAACACTCCTATATTAATTAATAATCAAATTCCATCTTCTCAAACACCCATTGCGCATTTTTGCCAGCAATTGCCTCATGACCACTTAAAAAATGAAATTCTGATTGATCTATTTTACTTGCTTCTAGCATGTCACCATCGTTATCTAAAATTTTGGAAATTTTATCTCTTAAAAATATTAGGTACGATTGGGTGTTTTTAGTTGCCGTGGCAAGGTCAGACGCACTGCCATGGCCAGGAACAATGTGCTTTGGATTAAAACTGGCCATTTTTTCAAACACATCAATCCAGCTTTGAGAATTTCTAGCAGGGCCGATGCCCAGCATCCTGTCATTAAAAACAATATCGCCCGTAAACATAACTGCTTCACTTGGCATGTAAATAAAGATATCACCCTCGGTGTGTGCAGGGCCAAAATAATACAACTCTAAATTAACACCACCAAGTTCTATCGCTTTTTTATCATCAAAGGTTTCTATTGCAAAAACAGGGTTTGTGCCTTTTAAGCTGTCACCAATTAGTCCGCCCAATCTAGTCATGTGGTAATCGGCTCTGGCTTTTTGGTCGGCTTGTGCTTTTGTTGAGGCGATAATTCTGGCACCTAGTTTTTGGAAATAATCATTACCCAGCCAACGATGGTCTTGCCCGCCAGTATTAATCACTATTTTGATAGGCTTGTCAGTTAATGTTTGGATGGCTTTATGAATTTGTTTGGCGCCCAAATAACTCGCACCTGAATCAACCAGTACAACACCTTCATCAGTAATAATAACGCCGTGTGTTGAATTATTACCAAAATTTGTTGGTGATCTTTGGGTAGTTTCACCCTCTAAAGCGTAAACATTGTCACTAATTTTTTGAATTTCTAATGCGGCTTGCGCTATAGAAATATTAACAACCAACATTAAGAATACAATTATTTTTTTCACACTACTCTCCAAAAATTAAAAACTTGATAATGCCGCCAAACGCTAAATAAAAAAGCGCTAGCAATGACAAGGTAAACACCAGTTTTTGCACTGAATTTAAATACTGAATTTTATCCTTACCTCTACTTAAATCACATACTTCACCTGGGCAATGCTTGACTTTTTCTTTGTGAAATAAGTTATAAATTTTACAACCTGCACAAATACCAAATACCGCCTCAAAAAACAACAAGCTCAAGCATAACGCACAAGTTAAAATATTAATTGGGCCGCGAATATCATTTAAAACCACTAGATAAAACATAATGGCCGCCAAAGTAAAGCCAATACCCCAGGCCCATCTTTTAGGGGCGGCGTCTGTGTATTCTGGCTTTTGATTGTTAACAATCCAACGCCCAACCACCATTGAAGGAGAATACTTAGGATTGATAAAAATTCGAATGAAGAAATCAAGCAAAAATACCGACACCATCAGCTTAGTCGGCTCATTATTGCCGGTTAAAAAACCACTCATAAATGCCATAAAAGCAAATAAAAAGACAATGCCTGCTGCCGCTCTGACTTCGCGCTCATTAAACATAAGCCCGTCATAGTCTTCAACCCTCTCTCCAAATGCAAACATAAGATTATTTATAATTTAATGAAAGTTTAATTGTACACAGTCTGCAAAAAAAAGCATTTTTTAGACAACTTGGCCGGCCGCCCACCCAGATGACCACGCCCACTGAAAGTTATAACCGCCCAACCAGCCTGTCACATCAACCGTCTCACCAATAAAGTAAAGCCCTGGATGTTTGCTAGATTCCATGGTTTTAGATGAGAGTTCATCCGTACTTACACCGCCCGTGCACACTTCTGCCACTCGCAACCCTTCAGTTCCACTTGGTACAATTATCCAGTTATTCAACTGACCTCCAAAGGCTTTAAGATTGTGCTGATTAATCTCTCCTAAAGGCATATTAGCCAGTGGCTGATTGGTCAGTGTGTTGGCTAAACGCTCAGCTAAACGTTTTGGAAAAAATTCAGCCAAAATGGTTTTCAGCTCCGCCTTGCCGCGCTTCTGCTGCATGTCAAGCAAATAC
This sequence comes from Gammaproteobacteria bacterium, assembly GCA_029243595.1. Classification (GTDB taxonomy): domain Bacteria; phylum Pseudomonadota; class Gammaproteobacteria; order PS1; family Pseudothioglobaceae; genus Thioglobus_C. Next base: position 4,088 of record JAQWRQ010000041.1, read on the forward strand.
TCACTCGCATCTAAATCGGGCAAAAGGTTTACTTCAATGTGGTCACCCTTATGCCAATAAGATGAAATTTGTAAAATAGCCGGGCCACTTAAACCACGATGAGTAATTAACAAAGCCTCTCTAAAACTTGCATTGTTACAACTAACAACCGCATCTAGTGAAAGCCCAGAGAGGTCTTTAAAGTATTTATCAATATCATATTGATGAAAAGTGAATGGCACTAATGCTGGCTGAAATGGTAACGATTTAAGGCCGAACTGTTTAGCAATTTGCACACCAAAATCAGTTGCACCCATTTTAGGGATACTAGGTCCACCAGTAGCAATCACAAGTGACTGCGCTTGAAAATCACCCTGATTGGTTTGTAGACTATAAGCTGATTCAAATGCCACTTGATTAACCTCGCAGTCTAAAACAGTATCAGCCTGTTGACACTCATCTAGTAGCACTCTAAGTACCGCACCAGATTTTTGATCGCAAAATAATTGACCCAAGGTTCTTTCTGTCCAGTGGAAATGATAACTTTCCAATAAGGCGATAAAATCCCACTGAGTGTAGCGTGTTAAAGCTGATTTACAAAAATGAGGATTGTTTGAAATGAAAGCTTCAGACTCAATAAAAAGATTGGTAAAGTTACATCTTCCACCACCAGAAATTAGGATTTTTTTACCAGCCTTGTTGGCTTTATCCAAAATAGCCACACTACGCCCGCGCTTCAACGCCTCAGCGGCACACATTAGCCCGGCCGCGCCTGCACCAATAATAATAACGTCGTATTGCTTCACAATAGTTTTTTAATGGTGTTAATAATTGCTTCGGAATCCCATTCTAAAGCCCCGCGATAAGCATAGCGAATAACGCCGTCTTTATCTAGAACAAAATTAGAAGGATACGCATACACGCCCCAGTCTTTCACTGCTTGGCCATCTGTATCCAGCATAATGGGCAATTCAAGTTTTACTTTTTTCAAAAAATCAACCATGTCTTTTTTTGATTCGCCAACGTTAATGGTGACAATCTGAAAACTGTGATTCTTAAATATCTGCTGCAGACGCATCAATGAAGGAATCTCTTTAACGCAGGGCTTGCACCAACTGGCCCAAAAGTTAAGCAGTACAACTTGATTTTTATAGCTGTTAATATCTAATATTTGATCATCAAATGTTTTAAGTTTTAATTGAATACTTTGCTTGCCTTTGTAAGGCTTTAACACAGGCTCACTAAAAACCACTTTGGACGATTTTTGAAGTTTTCTACTCACTGTGAATGGCTTCAAAATATTGACTGTGCTCATTAATTGCACTGCTTGGTGATAGGTATCACTCAAGCCATCTTTTGCTTTAACATCAATTTTAGTCAGGTCTTTAACATCACGCATATGGAATCCGCCATGTACGCCTTTAAAACGATGCACAAATAC
>JAQWRQ010000050.1 GCA_029243595.1 Gammaproteobacteria bacterium
TTAGATAATGCCAAAGTAGAGTTAGTAGATATTTGGCATTTTATTATGTCTGAGGCGATTCACTTTGGCGATACTCGTTTTGCCGAAGCTTACGTTGATATGGAACCTGAGCGTGAGATTAATCCAGAGTCTATGGTGGAGATTTTGGAAGAAATGGTAGCGGTTTCTGCTAGTGCTACTGTCGATGTTGATAAAGCACAAAATGCCTTGTATGAAGTGACGGGTATTTTCTTTAAAGCACTCGCCAATATGGGCATGGACGTACCAGAACTCTACAAACGTTATTTGATTAAAAATCAACTGAATACCTTTAGACAAGATCATGGTTATAAAGAAGGTACTTATGTCAAGATTTGGGATGCAGTTGAAGACAATGTGGTTGCCTTTAATATCATGGACGAACACCCTGATTTGACCCCTGAGCAATTATACAAAAAGTTAGAGGCAGAGTACAAGCCATAAGACTATAATTCTTGCTTATGATTGATACAATAAAAGCTGAAATTCAAAAAGTTATTATCGGTCAAGAGAACTTGGTCGATAACTTATTAATAGGTCTAATTACTGGCGGACATATCTTGGTAGAGAGTGTGCCAGGATTAGCAAAAACCACCGCAATTAATACGTTGGCTAAAGCCTTAGGCATTGATTTTAAACGGATTCAATTTACCCCTGACTTGTTACCCAGTGATTTAACTGGCTCACAAATTTACAACCCAAAAAGTGGCGAATTTAGTATTAAACAAGGGCCGATTTTTACCAACTTATTATTAGCAGACGAGATTAACCGTTCACCTGCGAAGGTGCAATCAGCGTTACTTGAAGTAATGGCTGAGAAGCAAGTAACCATTGCTAACGAGAGTTTTAAAATCGATGGGCCCTTCTTGGTGATGGCGACACAAAATCCAGTAGAACAAGAAGGAACCTATCAATTACCAGAAGCGCAACTTGATCGCTTTATGCTAAAAACCGTACTGGATTACAACACCATAGATGAAGAGTTAGAGGTGGTTAACCGAGTAGCTGTTAGTGGGTTTGACGCAGTGAACCAAGTAGCTAATATGGATGATATAGAAGCGCTTCGCTCTAATTTCAAACAAGTCCATATGGATGAAGCTGTTAAGCAGTACATACTCAAAATTATCTTTGCTACACGCTATCCACAAAAATATGGTTTAAGCGAAATACAAGATTTGATTGACTTTGGCGCTAGCCCCAGAGGCAGTATTGACTTATTTAAAGCCAGCTGCGCCAAGGCACTGATACGAGGCAATGATTTTGTAACACCGCTTGATGTTGCTAGTGTGGTGACAGAGGTCTTACAACATCGTATTGTGCTGAGCTATCAAGCGCAGGCAGATAATATTAGCGCACAATCAGTTATCCAAAAAATACTCAAGGTGATAAAAGCGCCGTAAACATCGCTATGCTAGCTCAAGAGATACTACTACGCGCTAAGAAGAATGTTTTCACCAATAAATCGGCCGGGGAATTATCAAAAATACGTGGAGAGGGGTTAGATTTTTGTGAAATTCGCCCGTACGAGCCAGGTGATGATATACGTAAAATTAACTTCACTGCCAGTGGTAAAACCGGCGAGCTACAAACCAATATCTTTAACGAAAATAAGCAAATCAATGTAGTGATTTGTATTATGTTGTCAAGCAGTTTGCACTTTGGTAGTCAGTGTTTAAAGAGTGAAACAATCGCTCAAATTATTGCTTTATTAGGCTGCTCATCCATCAAGCAACACAATCAAACACAGTTGGTGTTCTTTTCAAAAAATGAACAACAGCTGTTTCGTTTTAATAATACGAGTGATGTGCTTCATGCGATTGAAGCCATACTATCGTGGGATTTGTTAAAAACAAAGCCTGACTTTCAAGCGCTTAATGATTACCTACTACAACAGCAAAAATCATTGGTATTTGTTATTGGTGATTTTTATCAACAGGATGATTACTCGCTGATTGCTCACAAGAATCAAAT
>JAQWRQ010000051.1 GCA_029243595.1 Gammaproteobacteria bacterium
AAAAAGAGACTGGTTCCTAGTGGATGCCGATGGCAAAACACTAGGTCGTTTAGCAACAGAGGTTGCTTCTCGTCTTCGTGGCAAGCACAAGGCTGAGTTTACGCCACACACCGATACAGGTGATTACATCGTTATCGTTAATGCTGAAAAGGTTAAGGTAACAGGTAACAAATTTGAAGATAAAATGTACCACCACCATACTGGCTATGTTGGTAACCTGAAGTCAATCGCGTTTAAAGATTTACAAGCTAAAAAGCCTGAAGAGATTATCAATAAGGCAGTTAAAGGCATGTTGCCAAAAGGTCCATTAGGTAGAGACATGTTTAGAAAAATGAAAGTATTTGCAGGTTCAGAGCACACGCATGGTGCACAACAACCTCAGCTTTTAGAAATTTAATTTTAGATATTTAAGGTAAGAAATTATTATGGCAAAAGCAGAAACATTTTACGCAACAGGCAGAAGAAAGACATCAGTAGCTCGCGTTTACATGACGAAAGGCAAAGGTGTATTTACAGTGAATAAGCGCCCAATGAGCGAATATTTTGGTCGTGAAACTTCTTCAATGATTATTAACCAACCATTAGACACTATTGAAATGAGAGATAAGTTTGACTTCAACATCATGGTGAGTGGTGGTGGTGATACTGGCCAAGCGGGTGCAATTCGTTTAGGTGTGACACGCGCACTAATGGAATACGATAATGATCTTAGACCTGAATTACGTAAAGCAGGTTTTGTGACTCGTGATGCTAGAATCGTAGAGCGTAAGAAAGTTGGACATAAGAAAGCACGTAAGAGCGAGCAGTTCTCAAAGCGTTAATTTTTCTTTCAAGCGTTATTCAAAAAACCCGCGTTATGCGGGTTTTTTATTGTGTTAAATTTGGTGGTCGTACCGTCCTAATTTATTTTGCCTAATGATGGCTTGCACGGTTTCGACATAATCATAGCCAATTTCAGCGTAGTTTACCAACCCTTCTGCCAGCGCAGTGCCCGTGATTGACTGCTGTGTATCGCGCTTATTCTTTCTAATTTTTCTGAGTGTTGTATAGGCAGAGTTCCGGTTAATTGATCGCATGTAGTAGGCGATAGCTTTAGGTAGCGAAGCAAACTTAGCTACTTCATGGGTAGAGCCTTTGTTGCGCCTGAGTGGCACAACGCCACAGCCTTTTTTGAAACACCAAAGGCCAAAGTAATTATGATGATATTTGGCAAACCTTGATCTGCCCCAATTAGACTCGTAAGCTGCTTGTGCTAAAACTAGCGAAGTGGGCACAACATCAACTGATCCAAGTAAGTCATCGATACTTGTATCATCTTTGAACTTGTAATATTTTTTTAATGCCGTCATTTTATTGGCACTTACTTGTTTATTTTTGATTCGACTTCTTAACTCGATAATTTTAGAATTTTGTCGCTGTACTTCCGGCAATAAATAATCAAAAAATGTCCTTTTCCTTTCTTTAACATCTGTAATCTTGTCAAAGTCAGGTGCGCGTTTTGAATTCATCCAAGATTCCAACCCCCAGAATTCATTCGCATGAATTGGACTAGAAGATATAACTAAAAAAATTAGGAATATTTTAAATTTCAAATCGTTCACAAGAGCCAGAAATGACTTCTATTGTAAACATTTTCTCAATAGGGGATTGGGATAAATGCGATTTTATCACTCTGATAACGCCCGCATGCGCAACAATTAAAACAGATTGATGTTGTTTATTTTGAATAATCGATTCGAATACTGATAGAACTCTGGCTTGAAAATCATGCAAATATTCAGCATTCGGTGGGCGATTAGCAACAGGATTGGCTTTAAATTGGTCTACGGTATTTTGGCCGATTTCAGTGGCGCTCTTGCCTTGCCAATCACCAAACCCTAGCTCTTGAAATTCATCAAATACTTGGTAGGGGGCGTTTTGTGTTACAGACAGATGCTTAGCAAAATCAGCGCAGCGAATAAGTGGCGAGGTGGCGATAAAATTCCAAGTTTTGTTCTGTGTCGAGTCCAGCATTTGCTGCCAACCTTTGTCAGTTAGCGCATCATCTTGGCTGCCTCGATACAAGCGACCACCTTGAGGCTCGCCATGCCTCAACAAGTCAAGAATCATTCGTTGATTTGTTCTCGTGACATTAAATGATTAACCGCTTCAGTTGGCGTTATTAGGCCTTGAGTAACTTGGTAGACTTGCTCACAAATTGGCATTTCTATTTTATTTTTCTTTGCAATTGATAATACCAACTCTAAGGTATTTAAACCTTCAACAGTAGCGCCGACATTCTCTAAAGCTTGTTTAGCACTTTGGTTATTGGCCAACTCTTTGCCAAACCGGCGGTTTCTTGATAGATCATCAGAGCAAGTTAAAACCAAATCACCCAGCCCTGATAGACCATTGAAGGTTGATTCTTGCGCGCCTAGTGCTTTTCCAAAGCGGATCATTTCAGCTAAGCCTCGAGTAATCAATGCTGCTTGTGTATTAGCGCCATAACCTAAGCCTGAGGCGATACCAGCAGCAATAGCAAGAATGTTTTTAACCGAGCCACCCACCTCAACACCGATGACATCTTCATTGGTGTAAGCCCTTAATGTTTTGGTATGTAGGGCTTTAGCCCAATAATCTCGAGTAGATTTATCTGTTGAGGCGACTGTGAGCGCGGTTGGTTTATGGGCGGCAACTTCAAAGGCAAAACTAGGGCCAGAGATTACACAACTTGGATGATCACCTAGAATTTTCTCAAAGCTTTCATGTAAAAAGCTTTGCTGGTTGGTGTCGAATCCTTTGGTTACCCAAGCAATTGATTGCTCTGAGTTTAAGAATGGCTTAATAGTTTCTAAGGTATTGGCAAACCCATAACTAGGTACGGCGATCAAAATACTTTCAGATTGTTTGATTTTTGATAGATCAAAGGTTAGCTGAGTATTGCTTGTGTAATCAACTGACAAAGCAGAGTGTTTCGGCTTGAGCGAATCAGCCTCTTCCTGAGTGTGCGTGTGTAAATAAAGGGTGTCAAAGTTATCTGCAAGCGCAATAGATAGCGCACTACCCCAGGCGCCAGAACCGATAATGGATAGGTTAGCCATTTAAAATGTCGTCTAATCGACCAGATTGCTCGGCAGCTGATAAGTCATCAAACCCACCCACATGTGTGCCATTGATAAAGACTTGTGGCACCGTATTTCTACCGGTTTTTTCTATTACTTCATCCCAATCATTCTGGCTTTTTACGTATCTTTTTTGAAAAGGAATGCCTTTGCACTCAAGCAATTGATAAGCTCTCTGGCAAAATGGACAAGCGTCAGAACAATAAATAATATTTTTTTTCATCTTTTTAATTACCAGTTATTTTTTAATCGGTAAATTGGCTCGTTGCCATGCCAGCATACCACCCTTTAGATTGTACACTTGTTCAAAATCATTGCGAGTTAATAAGCCGGCAATGTGCGAAGAACGAGAGCCGCTACGACAGTACACTAAAATCTTTTTACTATTGTCTAAGCTATCCAATTGGTTTTTAACTTGAGACAGAGGAATATGAGTGTCTTTAGCAATATAACCTGCTTTCCTTTCTTTAGCTTCACGCACATCCAAGATAATTAAGTTTTTTTCATCCATCAGTGCAATGGCGCCATTGGCATCAACGTCTTCATATTTTTTGAGTTTATCAGCAACAACGTTGCCGATAAATAGTGCGATTAAAACCACCAGAGTGATGGTTGTAAAGATTTGGTCGTCGTTTAGTAAAAATTCTAATATTTCCATAGTCGTTATTTTTTTTAATTTTTCCCTTTCAAAAAGTTATTCAGCATTTCATGACCATCTTCAGTCAGAATAGATTCTGGATGAAATTGCACGCCTTCAATTGCAAGCTCTTTATGTCTAATACCCATAATTTCATCAATATTGCCTTGCTCGTCTTTAGTCCAAGAGGTAACATTAAAACAATCGGGTAGGCTAGACTGTTCAGCCACTAATGAATGATAACGTGTGGCATTTAAAGGGTTCTTTAAATCGCTAAACACGCCTTTATTGGTGTGATACACAGGCGATATCTTGCCATGCATGATTTTTTTAGCACCGACAACATTACCACCAAAGGCCTGTACCATTGCTTGAAACCCTAAACATACGCCAAGCATTGGAATCTTTCCAGCAAAGTGTTTGATTGCTTCAATCGAAACACCGGCCTCATTTGGTGTGCACGGGCCAGGAGAAATCACTAAAAACTCTGGGTTAAGTTTTTCAATTTCGTCAATTGTAATTTCATCATTACGATGCACTTCAACCACTTGACCTAACTCGCCAAAATACTGCACCAGGTTATAGGTGAATGAATCGTAATTGTCAATCATGAGTAACATAATGAGGCTTATTTTACCGCTATTTAATCGCTAAAAAGGAGGCAAAATTAAGACACTGAAAGTGACATAAACTTTGGCTAAAACCTGCGGAATTAAGCCGATCAAAGTGAGTTTTCTCGTTATCAGTAATCAATACATTTTCGATTGATTGGCGTTTAGCAGCAATCTCTAGCTCACTATAGCCGTTGGCACGTTTAAAATCTAAGTGCAATTTAGTCATTTTTTCTTGTTGTTTAGAGTCATCAAAATGAATTTTTTCTGAAACAATTAGCGCCCCGTCGGGGTTTAAGCCTTGATAAATTTTGTCAATCAAAGCCTGCCTTTGATTGACTGGAATAAATTGTAAGGTTAAATTTAATACAACAATTGAAGCATTTTCAAAACTTATATCATTAATATCGCTGCAAATAACATCAAAATTTGATATTTTACCATCAAGATTGTTTTTACATTTCTTTACCATTTCAATCGAATTATCCACAGCAATGATTCGATTGTGTTGATGTGGATTATTTAAACCCAGTGCCAAAGTAACAGCGCCAGTAGATGCACCAAGATCGTAATAATTGCTGTTGTCTTGACCGTAGGTTTTAACAATCAACCCAACCATCTCAACCATACTTTGATAGCCTGGCACACTACGCCTCACCATATCGTCAAACACGTCAACAACACTCTTGTCAAAAGTAAAGTCGACTAAATCGTTTGCCTTGGTAAAAATTTGATCACGCATAAAGAGTTTCCAAGAAAAATTCACTAACCAAAAGCTTGGTTGTGCCAATGGTAAAAGTTGACCTTCTGCCCCAAATGTTTCCAGTGTGAGTAATTTGCAGAGACCCTCGTGAAATACTAGAATCGTTAAACAATACTTCGCCTAAAGGTTTTGAGCCAATACTTAATAAATCTTTTGTATCCTTTGTTATTGGTATGACTGAGCGGGCAAATACCACAGCTTGATTGTTGCCCAACAACTCTACTTCTCTAATAACTGATTGTCCTTCAAAATTTAACACTTCATTTTCATTACTGTAAGGCGTGGCCTGAATTTGAGAAAGTACGTTGACTGAAAAGTCATCAAACTGTTGTTTGAGTTTGGCGGTTAATGATTGTTCATCATCAAGCCAACTCAATACGGGCTTAGGTATGTTGCTGGCATTTGTTAAACTTTCCCAAGTTAAATCTTGCGTATTAATCATAGCGCTATTTTAAGCTAAGTATTCGCGTATTGGGATTTGTCATCAGTAATCCAGCGATTAATTAGCGCTTGCTGATTGTCTTCGCCAAGAGTTAAAAACTGTTCTGAATAAAAGCGAACCTGCTTAAGTAGATAGCCGTCTCGTACGATATTGGCAATCTTCATATCAGCAATACCGGTTTGTTGTGTACCTAAAATCTCGCCTGGCCCGCGTAATTCTAAGTCTTTGTTGGCGATCATAAAGCCATCGTTAGTTTGTCTCAAGATATCGAGTCGTTCTGTGGCATTGGCGCTTAATGGTGTTTGATACATCAAGATACAAATACTTGCGTCAGCGCCACGACCAACACGACCGCGCAATTGATGTAGTTGTGCCAATCCCAACCTCTCTGAGTTTTCAATCACCATGAGTGATGCATTAGGTACATTAACACCCACCTCAATCACAGTGGTTGCCACTAGTACATGGATTTCACCTTGGGAAAATTTATCCATGATTTCAGATTTTTCGTCTTTATGCATTTTTCCATGAATCAATACGACCGATAGACCGGGCAAGCTTTCTTGCAAATACTGGTGTGTATTGGTGGCAGATTCGGCGCGCAAAGCTTCTGATTCTTCAATCAGCGTACAGACCCAATAGACTTGGTTGTCACCCCGACAAACTTGTTTAATTTTTTCAACCACCTCACTCTTGCGCTCACTACTAAGCGCAATGGTTTTAACCGGTGTTCTGCCAGGCGGCAGTTCATCGATAATTGATGAATCTAAGTCTGCGTAAGCACTCATGGTCAGTGATCTTGGAATAGGAGTGGCCGTCATTACTAGCTGATGAGGTGTATTGTGTGCCTTTTGTGCCAATGAGAGTCGCTGGTGTACGCCAAACTTGTGTTGTTCGTCAATCACCACCAAACCTAATTTGTTAAAAATGACCGATTCTTGAAATAAGGCATGCGTACCAATCACTACTTGTGCGTTGCCAGATTCAATTGTTTCTAATTGCTCAGCGCGCTCAGCGGCGTTTTGCGAGCCGGTTAAAAAAGCTACTTCAACACCAAGTGGTGCAAGATAGCTGGTAAACCCTTGAAGATGTTGAGTGGCGAGTATTTCTGTTGGCGCCATAATCGCAGTTTGAAAACCATTTTCTGCTGCTTGCAAGCAAGCAAAAACTGCAACAATGGTTTTTCCAGAGCCAACATCGCCTTGTAATAATCTAAGCATTGGGTGGTTTGATGATAAGTCTGTGTTAATTTCATCAACACTTTTTTGCTGTGCATTGGTGAGTTTAAAGCCGAGATTTTTGGATAATTGCTTAGGCAATGAATCAGAAATTTTAAAAATATTGGAAATTTTGCTTTTGCGTTCATTTTTGAGCTTGAGTAAGCTTAATTGGTGCGCACAAAGCTCTTCAATGATGAGTCTTTGCTGTGAAATATGCCTAAATTCGGCAATTTGATCAATATTCTCCCCTTCTTTTGGGTGGTGCAGTGTTTCTAGGGCTTGCTTGAGTGATGGCATTGAGTTTTTTGCCAAATTTTCGAAATTGTCACTGAGTGGTGATTTCTTTAAAGTTTCTAGCGCAACGTTGATCCATTTTTTGAGTTGTGCTTGGTGAATATTGCCCGTGAGTGGGTAAATAGGGCTGAGTGTTTTTTCTAAAAGATTGGGTTGATTTTTTGAAATAAGACGATACTCTGGATGGTGCATCTCTAAGCCGTCACGTCCAATTTTTACTTCGCCAAAACACTGAATGATATCACCACGTACCAATTGCTGTTTTTGATATTGATTAAAGTGAAAAAAGCGTAAAAGTAAGGTTCGATTACTCTCGTCAGACAAATAACACAACAATTGTCTTTGCCTTGTTGCTACTTCTTCAAGTCGATCAATGGTGAGCTGTACTAATACTTCAGACCCAACTTGCGCATCATCTATCGAGGTAAATTTGGTTTTATTTTGATAACGAATTGGCAAATGAAACAAAAAATGTTCCAAGTTGTAGATGCCAATATTATTGAGCTTATCTTGTGCTTTTGGACCTAATCCATTGAGCGAAATAATTGGATCAGATAAATCCTGCATCAGGACAGCTCTCCTTTAGGAGTATTAAAAACTGTAGCTACCTTCTTCGATCACCATCACGCCATCCATCTCTACTTGTGCGCCTTTAGGTAATTCGTTAATGCCAACCGCTGCACGTGCAGGATAAGGCTCATCAAAGTACTGAGCCATGATTTCATTCACCACGGGGAAGTTATTTAAATCAGTCAGAAAGATATTTAACTTAACAATGTCATTAAGGTTGCCGCCAGATTCTTTACAAACAGCAGTTAAGTTTTTAAACACTTGGTTAATTTGCTCGCTAATATCACCTTCAATCATTTCCATGGTTGAAGGTACTAAAGGAATTTGCCCTGATAAATAAACCGTTGATCCGCCAGTAATATGTACGGCTTGTGAGTAAGTACCAATGGCTTGTGGAGCTTGATTAGTTGAGATAATGTGTTTTTGCATAATGTTTATTTTAAAGAGTTAATCGTAAAATGATTATACGAAATATTTTGTTGATATGCAGATAAAAATTCTATGACTATTTTTTAATAAATATCAAGTCATTAACGATGTAGCGCCTCTGTTAAATCAATTTTTATATAAATCAAGATGAGCAACTATATTGCGATAATCCACCAATATCAAAGAGTTCAGATGGTTTTAATCTGTAGTATTTCTCTTCCACGTCCTTAGACTGCTCTGCGTAAGGTTGCGTTATGACTTCTTGTAGTTCTCGAACTAAAGAGTAATCTTGATTAGCTGCTTTTTGATACGCAGGCATAACAAACCACTCTCGCAAACTGTATTTTGGGTTGATAAGTTTCATTTTCTTAGAGAGCGCCTCACGAGAGTCAGTTGCAGTAGCCTTTAAGTTAGCTGTACTGCAGCTGAGTAGCCGCCATTTTGTAAGCCATTCAGACCAGTGTTTGTCTATCTCTTCTGACGTTGAGTTTGTATAGAAGCTCTTTTTAAGAGGCTCGACATCATCAGGTATCTTCGAAAGCTCACGGAATAAGACAGTGTAATCCACTGGAGTTTTCGTCATGAGCACTAGTAATTCATTCAACAATACTTTATCAAAAGTACCAAGTCCAAGTTTGTTAGCCCACATTTTTTCCATTTGTGTTTGCATTACTTGCGTAAAACCATTCTTAATTTCTTCTAGCGCTTGTAGGTGACTCTGATGCGAGGCAAGTAAAGGTTGTAACGCTTTACAAAACATATGAAAGTTACGTTCTGCGGCAACTGGTTGATTTAGAAAAGCGAAGTGATCCCCTCCACCAGTCCAGGGCTGATAACGCGGGTTGAACTCATCACAAAATCCAAATGGGCCATAGTCAAGTGTGAATCCACCGACTGCACAATTGTCACTATTAAAATTTCCCTGGCAGTAGCCGACGCGGATCCAGTTGGCTACAAGCGACGTAAGGCGGCCGCGGAACTCGCGTGCGAGCAATACCACTTTTTCGGCAGTGTTTAGTTTTTTGTCGATGTCGTTAGCGTACTCACGATCGATCAAGTGCAGCACAATCATCTCGAGCTCTTCCATCGCTTTTGGGTGTTCATTCTTGCGGGCACGGCGACCAAAGAGCTCTAGTTGCCCAACTCGAATGAACGATGGTGCAACACGTGTTGAAATAGCTACTGACTCTGAAGCTAGCATATTAGGGTCCATTGAGCGAGATCCTTCTGAATACCAGGGGCGATTAACTCTTTCTGTTTTCGAAACATATAAACTTAGCGATCTTGATGTTGGAACCCCAAGTGCATGCATGTGTTCTTGAGCTAGAAACTCTCTAACACTTGAACGCAGAACAGCGCGACCATCTGCACCACGACAATATGGCGTACGCCCCCCGCCTTTTAGCTGCATTTCCCAGCGTCGTTCGTTGATGACAGCCTCAAGGATAGAAACTGCACGGCCATCACCATATCCGTTGCCAGTTTGGAATGGACATTGTTGGTAGTATTCGGTGCCAAAGATAGAAAGCGCGTATCCAGTTGCCCAACCAGCTGTGCGCATCGGCTGGGGTACATGTGAAGCGTCGCCAGAAAACAGTCGAATAAAATCGTCTGATTGTGCCAGTTTGTCTGAAAAACCAAGCTCGCGAAAAAAGCTTTTACTATGCGTGACGTATTCAGGGTCTTTTATTGGCGTAGGATTGACAAGGATATAGTGACCAGTGAAGACTTGTCTTGTGTCGTGGTCAATGCCACTTGCTTTGGAATCAGGGTCGCAATTTAGCGTATCAACAAACGAGTAGTCAGCTAACTTTACGAGATCATCGAGGGTTTCGATTGTTGGGAGCTCTTCCTGGGATGGTTTGTTTATCATACAGTTATTTTATATCAACGAAATTACTGTTTCCAAAGGATGTCACATAGCTAAAAAAGTGCTTTTTTTTGGCAAAAAAAAAAGACTTCCGAAGAAGTCTTGATAAAGATAATATGGTGCCCGGGGCCGGAATCGAACCGGCACGCCCGTGAAGGCGCAGGATTTTAAGTCCTGTGTGTCTACCAATTTCACCACCCGGGCATGAATTGTGTGATTACTATAGACACATTAAAAAGAAGCAATTATATACTAAGCATTGGTAAAATTCGAGATTTTGTATGCGTTGGATTCTATGGGGATTGTCAAACTAATTATTCTTGTATTGGTTATTTGGTTCGGTTTTGTTTTGTTTAAAAAATTTAGAAAACCAGCCAGTCGTGCCGATCAACAGCCTTCCACTAATAAGATGGTCGCTTGTAGTGTTTGTAAAACGCACATTCCTGAAAATGAAGCGATTATTCACAATGGCAAATTTTATTGCTCAAAAGAGCACATGGAGTAAGGTATGAAATTTTTATTAGATTTTTTCCCGATTGTATTGTTTTTTATTGTTTATAAAACCATGGGCTTGTACGCGGCTATTTACGCCATGATTGGCGCCACTGCGTTGCAAATGTTGATTACACGTTTTCAAACCGGTAAATTTGAAAAAACACACTTAATCACTTTTGGCTTGTTGGTGGTGTTTGGCGGCATTACTCTGGCGATTAAAGATCCGGCTTTCATTATGTGGAAGGTCAGCGTGTTGTATGTTGTGTTTGCATTAGCACTCATACTAAGTATGTGGATTGGTGAGAAAACACTCTTGCAGCGCATGCTTGGTAAAGAAATGACATTGCCTGCAAAAGTATGGCATCAACTCACTTGGTTTTGGGGGCTTGGTTTTAGTGGAATTGCACTGGTGAATGCTTATTATGTTGATATTGCCTTGAGCACTCGAGAGCAATTATTTAGTCAATCAACATTAGATCCTAAAGTTGAGCTAACTGAACTGGAATGTGCATCAACCACGGTAGAGCAGCTTTGCCTTACTGCACAGCAAAGTGAAGAAGCTTGGGTTAATTTCAAATTATTTGGCACCATGGGGCTGACTTTTGCACTCATTATTATCACAGTAATTTTTATTTCTAAATACATTAAAGAGGATAAAGCATCATGAAACACACACCTTTATATCAAGCACACGTCGATGCGGGCGGGAAAATGGTCGATTTTGGCGGTTGGGAAATGCCACTGAATTATGGCTCACAAATTGAAGAGCACCATCAAGTGCGTAATGATGTCGGCATGTTTGATGTATCACACATGACCACGGTTGATTTTAAAGGCGTAGAAGCTAAAAAATTCTTACAAACTTTGATTGCGAATGATGTTGATAAATTAAAGACACAAGGCAAAGCACTATACAGCTGTATGCTTAATGAAGCTGGCGGTGTGGTGGATGACTTGATTGTTTATTATCAAGACGATGAAAACTACCGCATGGTGATTAATGCCGGCACTACCGAAAAAGACATTGCTTGGATTAACGCTCAAGCTGAGGGTTTTGATGTAACTGTTGAGCCTAAATTAGACTTAGCGATGATTGCCGTGCAAGGGCCAAACGCACGTGAAAAAGTATTCGAGGCTATGCCTGGTGTTGAAGATGTAGCTGGTGACTTAAAGCCGTTTAATTCAGCAAGTCTTGGCGGGTTGTTTATCGCACGTACTGGCTATACCGGTGAAGATGGTTTTGAGATCATGTTGCCAGAGAAATCTGCCGAATTTACCTGGAAGATGCTGATGGAAGTTGGGGTTAAGCCTTGTGGTTTGGGTGCGCGCGACACTTTGCGCCTAGAGGCGGGCATGAGTTTATATGGTTCTGAGATGAATGACGAGGTTTCACCGCTCGAGGCAGCACTGACTTGGACGATTGATCTAACCAATGAAGACAGACGCTTTGTAGGCCGTGATGCATTAGAAGCGTTAAAAGACAAAGGCGCTAATAACACCATTGTAGGTCTAGTATTAGAGGGTAAAGGCGTGATTCGTGACCATCAAAAAGTCGTGACCAATATTGGTGAAGGCGAAGTAACATCAGGCACTTTTTCACCTACCATGAATAAAGCCATTGCACTCGCGAGTGTGCCAAAAGGCTCAGAAGGATTGTGTGAAATCGAGATGCGAAATAAGATGGTTTCGGCTAAAATAGTCAAACCACCATTTGTAAGAAATGGCAAAGTATTAGTATAGGAGAACAACATGAGCGAAGTAAGAGACGATAGACAATACACCGAAACCCACGAGTGGATTTTAGACAATGGCGATGGCACTTATACCATGGGTATTTCTGATCATGCTCAGGCTCTATTAGGCGACATGGTTTATGTTGAACTACCAGGCGAAGGTGACGAGGCCTCTGCCGAAGATGAATTTTGCGTAGTTGAATCTGTAAAAGCAGCCAGTGGTGTTTATGCACCTGCTGATCTTGAAGTAGTTGAAGCTAATGAAGCGCTTGATGATGAGCCGGAATTGGTTAACTCAAGTTGTTATGATAATGGCTGGTTGGTCAAGTTTAAATCTGACGGCATTGATGACCTGATGGATGCGGCAGCTTACGCTGAAACGCTAGACTAGTTCAAATCCTTTGATTAATTCATTAGTTGCCTTTAAGGGCAAAGCGGCACGTATTGCCGGGCAAAACACTCACAAATTCGAATTAGAATTTGCAGATGGCTCAACCCGTAAGGTGCGAGAAAAAGATTTCCGTTTTATTCATCCTGAATTTGTACAAGTTAATGACAGTTGTGCACAAGCGGACATCGCAGTATTGGATGACTTTCAAGAAGAAATCTTAAGTCTACAAGAGATTACTGAATGGCTATTTGATGAATACACCGCCCAAAGCGCTTGGTGCACTTGTCTACTGGTTGAAGACGGTCTGTATTTTTACTGGCAAAAAGACAAAATTTATGTGCGTCCTACTGAGCAGGTTGCCAGCATTCAAGCCAAGCGTGACGCTGAAGTATTAGAGGCGAAAACACTAACGCATTGTGTTGAAAATATTGCTAATAACACCTTTAGTGAGCAAGACTTGCCTTTTATTAAAGACATTGAAAAAGTCGCACTCAATCGATCCAAACACGCCAAAATACTCGCCCATATTGGCGTAGAAAACACGCCTGAAGCCGCTTATAAGCTTTTATTAAAACTCAAATATTTTGATCAAACGTTTAATCCGTACCCTGCACGTCATGGTATTCCTGACGATGTGGATATTGATACCGAAATGACTGAAGTTGAGCGTATTGATCTAACGCATTTAAACAGCTACGCAATTGACAATGCCGATTCAAACGATGCTGATGATGCTTTTAGTGTCGATGGCGATAAAATTTGGATTCATATTGCTGATGTCTCAATGAT
>JAQWRQ010000008.1 GCA_029243595.1 Gammaproteobacteria bacterium
TTGATAGACGCCAGGATGTTGGCTCAAATTTTTAAGTTTATCTTTAACCGGCATTTGTATAAAAAAGGTAAAATAAAAGCATTTTATTTTGGCATAAGAAACATGATTAAGAGACTTGCAATTATATTGACTATTTTTCACCTAAATATTGCTTTTGCAATGGAAGGCATGCCATCCATGCCAAATCCGGTCACAATTATGAATGATTCAGTCGCTGATATCATTGACCCACCCAACACCGCGGCACTGAATATTATGATGAGTGCGTTATCTTCACTTAAAGAACTAAGAAAGTCAGACAAAGCAACACCTGAAAATATTAAAACGCTTATCAAAATTAAACTGATGCCTAGTATTGCGATGGATGTTTCAACCGAGTTGGCACTTAAAAAACACTGGCCTAAACTCAGTAATCAGCAAAAAAATCTTTTTCAGCAATACATTACACAATCTTTAATGAAAGATTATGCAGGTATTCTTGGCTCTTATGAGAAACTTGATAGTGTTAGTATTGCAGTAGATCCTAAGGTTAAACGCAAAAATAACAAAGCGATTGTTAAATTAATCATCACGCTTAATGACGACCCCAAACCGATTAATATTTCTCTAAAAATGATCCGCTCTAATCAATGGCGAGTTTACGACGTAATTTTTTCAGGGGTTAGTCTGGTTAAAAATTACGCCGCTCAGTTTAATTCACACATCAAACGTAAAGGTATCGACAGCCTAGTTGCTAAAATCGTTAAAAAGCTTAAGTAGTGTATAAACTGGTTATTCAAGGGGGGAATGCCTTACATGGAACCATTAGAGCTGCCGGCTCTAAAAATTCTTCTTTACCTATTTTGTTTGCCTCTATTTTGGCTGAGGGTCCAATCACCTTAACCAACACGCCTCATTTAAGTGACATCTCAACAACACTCAGATTATTGATGGACATGGGCGCTGAATTTATCCTAGAATCTAATAATGATTTATTTGTTGATTCATCCAAACTCACTAGTCTAGTCGCTGATTACAATTTGGTTAAAACCATGCGTGCTTCAATTTTAGTATTAGGACCTATGCTTGCTAAATATGGTGAAGCCAAAGTCTCTCTTCCGGGTGGTTGTGCTATTGGTACACGTCCTGTTAACTTACATTTAAAAGCACTAGAAGAACTTGGCGCCACCATCGAAGTTAAAAATGGCTATATTTATGCGCACGCCGATACACTGGTTGGTACGGACATACATTTTGACCAAGTCACGGTAACGGCAACTGAAAATATTATAATGGCAGCCACTTTGGCTAAAGGCACTACTACTATTCACAATGCAGCACAAGAACCAGAAATCTCTGATTTATGTAATTGCCTTAAAACAATGGGCGCCAAAATATCAGGCATTGGTACTTCAACATTAATTATCGAAGGTGTTAAACGCCTTAACGGTGTTAAGTTTTCAGTTTGCCCAGATCGTATTGAAGCTGGCACTTATTTAGTGGCTGCTGCTATTACAGGCGGCTCTATCACCATTAAAAATATTCGTCACCAATCTATGCGCGCTACCCTTGGAAAATTGATTGAAATCGGTGCGGATATCAAAACTAAAAATCATTCTATTACGCTAGACATGAAAGGTAAGCGACCTAAAGCAGTTAATATAAAAACCAGTACCTACCCACATTTTCCAACAGACATGCAGGCACAATTTACCGCACTCAATACGATTGCTGATGGCCATAGTAGCATTACTGAAACTATTTTTGAAAATCGTTTTATGCATATACCAGAACTTGCACGCATGGGTGCCGATCTCACACTAGAAGGTAACACGGTACTTTGCAAAGGTGTAAAATCGCTAACGGGTGCGCATCTCATGGCGACTGACCTTCGAGCTTCGGCTTCGCTGGTTTTAGCAGGATTAGCCGCCAAAGGTACCACCACTATTGAGCGTGTCTATCA
>JAQWRQ010000009.1 GCA_029243595.1 Gammaproteobacteria bacterium
GACAACGTGAAAATGCAAGTAGAGCTATTATCACCAATCGCTATGGAAGACGGTTTAAGATTCGCAATTAGAGAAGGCGGACGCACAGTAGGCGCGGGCGTTGTTGCTAAGGTGACGGATTAAAGATAATTAGTTAATTAATTTAACTAAATTTAAAAACTAAATTGGCTCGGGCAATTGTCTGAGCCTTTAGAGTATTTTAGGCAAGTGGCTCAACTGGTAGAGTGGCGGTTTCCAAAACCGTTGGTTGGGGGTTCGAGTCCCTCCTTGCCTGCCATATTAAAGGTGTAATGTGAGTAAGAATGTAGAGAGTCCAGTAAAGGCAGAGTCGTCAATAGGAATGATCGTATCAATCCTAATTGTGGTGGCTTTTCTTGCGCTGTACATTGTAGACCCATTAGGAATAAACACAAAACTATATAAAGTGTTGCTTTTATTAGCGGGCTTAGTATTAGCTGCTTTTGTATTTTTTAAAGCGCCTCAAGGTGTTCGATTAAATGCATTTTTTAAAGAAACCAAAATCGAATTACGCAAGGTTGTTTGGCCAACACGTGATGAAACAGTTAAGACGACTGGCATGATTATGGTGGCAGTGCTTATTGTTGCGATTTTCTTATGGATTGTCGATGCAATTTTGACTTGGGCTGTTCAGCTACTTACAAACTAAAGGAAGAAGATGGCTAAAAGATGGTACGTACTTCATGCAAGAAGTGGTTATGAAGCGAAAGTTAAAACCGCAATTGAAGAATCAGTTGTAAGAGAAGGCTTAGAAGATTTAGTAGGTGATGTAATGATCCCAACTGAGCAAGTGGTTGAGCTTAAAGACGGCCAAAAGAAAACGGCTGAGCGTAAGTTTTTCCCTGGCTATATGTTGGTCAACATGGAATTAACAGAGCCAAGCTGGTTATTAGTGAAAAATACCAACAACGTTATTGGTTTTATTGGCGGATCATCAGGTAAGCCATCTCCTATTACGCAGCGTGAAGTTGATAAAATTATGGCGCGTGTACAAGAAGGCGCTGACAAGCCGAAACCTAAAGTGGCTTATCAAGCAGGTGAGGAAATCCTAGTGATTGACGGGCCGTTTAACGAATTCAACGGTACGATTGAAGCGGTTGATTACGAGAAGAACGTATTAAAAGTGGAGGTGTTGATCTTTGGACGCACCACTTCAGTAGAACTAGAGTTTTCTCAAGTAGAGAAGACTTAAAGAGAAACAACGCTAGAGTATCTAGGGTTGTGATTTAACAGGGGAGCTTAATCTTGAATTAAGCGTTTGAACCCAAACAAGGCGATTGCCTTAAGGAAAAAAAATGGCTAAGAAAATTGAATCATATATTAAGCTGCAGATTCCAGCACAAGAAGCAAATCCTTCACCACCGGTAGGTCCTGCATTGGGTCAGCATGGTGTGAACATTATGGATTTCTGTAAGGCGTTTAACGCACAAACACAAGACATCGATAAAGGCATGAAGGTGCCAGTAGTGATCACGGTTTATAGTGATCGTAGCTTTACTTTCATTACTAAAACACCACCAGCAGCATTGTTAATCTTAAAAGTAACAGGCATCAAGAAAGGCTCTGGTGTGCCACATACTGATAAAGTTGGCAAAATTACACGCGCACAACTAGAAGAAGTTGCGACGATCAAAATGAAAGATCTGAATGCAAATGACATGGAGGCAGCAGTGACTATTATTGCAGGCACGGCTCGCTCTATGGGTATTACGGTGGAGGGTTAATCGGATGACTAACTTAACAAAAAAACAAAAAGACATTGCAGCTAAAGTTGAAATTGGTAAACGCTATACAATTGAAGATGCATTAACTTTAATTAAAGAGTGTGCTACAGCTAAATTTGACGAATCAATTGATGTTAGTGTTAACCTAGGTGTTGATGCTAAGAAATCTGACCAAAACGTACGTGGTGCAGTTGTATTGCCAAATGGAACAGGCAAAACAGTTCGCGTTGCAGTATTTACACAAGGCGACAACGTTGCTAAAGCGCAAGAAGCTGGCGCAGATGTTGTGGGCATGGAAGATTTGATGAAATCTATGCAAGACGGCGATCTTAACTATGATGTTGTAATTGCATCTCCTGATGCGATGGGTGTTGTTGGTCGTTTAGGTCAAGTATTAGGTCCACGTGGTTTAATGCCTAACCCTAAGGTAGGCACAGTAACGCCAGATGTTGCAACAGCAGTTAAAAATGCAAAAGCAGGTCAAGTGCGTTACCGTACAGACAAGGCTGCGATTGTTCACGCTGGCATCGGTAAAGCATCTTTTGATGTGAAAGCATTAAGTGAAAATATTGCTGCACTCATGGAAGCATTGAAAAAGGCTAAGCCTAGTTCAGCTAAAGGCGTGTACTTTAAAAAAATAAGTGTTTCTTCAACGATGGGCGCAGGCGTATCGGTTGATTTGGCATCGCTTGATCTTTAATTAGAACAAGCAAGAAAGAATTCTTTGGGTCGCAGATTGTTCTGTATGGCCTCAAAGACCATAGGTTCGGGCATTCCTCCTGGAGTGTTTGTTTAATTGAGTGGTAACACGCTCAGCCTATGTAGAGGGTATGTAAATACTCTGTGGCGAAAGTTATCAAATGATGGCTTTCTTTTTTAAACTGTTCAGGAGAGGCAAATGGCTCTAAATCTTGAAGCAAAAAAGGTTGTTGTCGAACAAGTAAATACACTAGCAAATAGTGCGATTTCTGTTGGCGTGGCCGAGTATCGCGGATTGACAGTTGAACAAATGACTAGTTTACGTTCTAGTGCGATGGATGCAAATGTTTCTTTACGTGTTGTAAAGAATACCTTGGCAAAAATTGCATTGACGAAGACTGAATGCGAGTGTGTACTACCCGTTCTTAGCGGACCGGTAATTCTTGGATTTTCTCAGGAAGATCCAGGTGCAGTAGCACGTGTATTTAAAGATTTCGTTAAAGATAACGAAGACTTAGTCGTTAAGGGTTTGGGCGTTTCAGGCGAATTTGTGGAAGCAGATCAGCTTAAGCGTATTGCAGACTTACCAACTAAAGATCAAGCGATCAGTCTGGTTATGGCGCTTATGTTAGCACCGGTTGAGAAACTAGTAAGAACTTTAAACGAAGTTCCGACAAAAGTAACTCGAGTAGTGGCAGCAGTTCGTGACCAAAAACAATAATAAATAAAAGGAGTAAATATCATGGCATTATCAAATGACGATATTTTAAATGCAATTGCAGACATGTCTGTAATGGATGTTGTTGAATTAGTTTCAGCAATGGAAGAGAAGTTCGGTGTATCTGCAGCAGCAGCGGCAGCAGCACCAGCAGCAGCGGCAGCAGACGCTGGCGGCGCAGCAGAGGAGCAGACTGAGTTCAATGTTGTATTGACATCATTCGGCGAGAAGAAAGTTGCGGTAATTAAAGCAGTACGTGGCATCACTGGCTTAGGTCTTAAAGAGGCTAAAGACATGGTTGAGTCTGCTCCAGCACCAATTAAAGAAGGTGTTGATAAAGCTGAAGCTGAAGATGTTAAAAAGCAGCTTGAAGAAGCTGGTGCTAGCGTAGAACTTAAGTAATAAGTTTAGCGTAAAACCCAAAATCCCCACTAGGGGATTTTGGTGTTTATTGCACTTGTACACTTTATTGTGTGCACTTTCCAATCTGTTTATTTGAACGGGTTGGATTTATTTTAAGAAGATATTTTCTTCTTAACCAAATTAGAACGACTAATACGAGGTATTCATGGCTTATTCATTTACGGAAAAAAAGCGAATTAGAAATAACTTTGGCTCAAGATCATCGATCTTACAAGAACCAGATTTGTTGGCTATTCAAATTGATTCTTTTAACAGTTTCATTCAAGCTGGCAGCAAAACTAAAGAAGATGTTGGTTTGCATGCGGTGTTTCAATCTGTTTTCCCTATTACTGCAGTTAACGGTTATGCAGAAATTGAATATGTAGACTATGAATTACAAGAACCAAAATTTAACGTTAAAGAGTGTAAATTACGTGGCATCACTTTTGCCTCAACACTACGCGTTAAATTAAACCTTGTCTTATTTGACAAGAACGGTTCAACTCTTAAGAAAAAACGCCGAGTTAAACAAGTTATCGAAGAAGATGTTTACTTGGGTCAGTTGCCATTGATGACTGAAACTGGCACCTTTGTTATTAATGGTACTGAGCGTGTTGTTGTGTCGCAATTACATAGATCGCCAGGTGTTATTTTTGAACACGATAAGGGTAAAACACACTCTTCAGGTAAGATTTTATTCTCATCACGCGTTATTCCTTACCGTGGTTCATGGTTAGATTTTGAATTTGATCACCATGAGCATATATACGCACGAATTGACCGTCGTCGTAAATTACCAGTAACAACTTTGCTACGTGCAATGGGATTAAATGCAGATGCAATCCTCGATACTTTCTTTGATAGAGTCAACGTTAAGATGAAAGCAAAATCTTGTGATATTGGTTTATCACCTGCTAAATTACGTGGCGTAATTGCAGAGTTTGATATTACTTCTGGTAAAGATATTGTTGTTGAGAAGGGTCGTCGTATCACTGCTAAGCACACCAAGATGTTGGAAAAGGCTGGTGTTAAATCAATTAATGCACCGCTTGAGTACTTATTAGACAAAGTTATTTCACAAGATCTAATTGACAAAGAGACGGGTGAAATTTTATTTGCAGCAAATACTGTTATTACTGAGGAAGTGCTAGAGGCATTAAGTGCTAACAAGGTTAAGAAAATTGAAATTCTTTACATTAATGAATCTGAAGGCGGTGCTTATATTTCAGACACATTGCGTTTAGACGAAACACAAACTGAGCTTGAGGCACGCATGAGTATTTATCATGTAATGCGCCCAGGCGAGCCAGCAACAGAAGACGCAGTTAATTTATTGTTTAACAATTTATTCTTTAAGAATGATCGTTACGACTTATCTAAAGTTGGTCGTATGAAGCTTAATCGTCGTTTAGGTATTAAGTCTGAAACAGGCGAGCACGTATTAACGAATGATGACATCATTAGCGTTCTTAAGTTATTAATCGATATTAAAAACGGTAATGATTCCGTTGATGATGTTGACACACTAGCCAACAGACGTGTAAGAGCGATTGGTGAAATGATTGAAAACCAGTTTAGAATTGGTTTGGTGCGTGTTGAGAAGGCTGTTAAAGAGGGTCTTAACCTGGCTGAAACTGACGAATTAACACCGCAAGATTTAATTAACTCTAAACCGGTATCGGCTTCAGTAAGAGAGTTCTTTGGCTCGTCACAATTATCACAGTTTATGGATCAGGTGAATCCTTTATCAGGCGTCACTCATAAGCGTCGTATTTCTGCCTTGGGTCCAGGTGGTTTAACTCGTGAGCGCGCTGGTTTTGAAGTGCGTGACGTACATCCATCACATTATGGCCGACTATGTCCAATTGAAACACCAGAAGGGCCAAACATTGGTCTGATCAACACCCTAGCAGTTTATGCTAAGACTAATGATTACGGCTTCCTAGAGACACCATATCAAATCGTTAAAAACGGTAAAGTGACCAGTGAGGTTATTTATGTGTCTGCTATTGATGAGCTTGAGCACACTATTGCACAGGCGAATGCTACAGTAGATGGTAAAGGCCAATTAGTGGACGATTTAATTTCATGTCGTCGTAAAAACGAATTTGTATTGGTAGATTCCCAAGACGTAACTTTAATTGATATTGATTCTAAGCAAATTTCATCAGTAGCAGCGTCATTGATTCCATTCTTAGAGCATGATGATGCTAACCGTGCACTCATGGGTTCAAACATGCAGCGTCAAGCAGTGCCAACACTACGTGCTGAAAAGCCATTAGTCGGCACAGGTATTGAACGTGTTGTTGCAACAGACTCACGTGTTTGTGTAACAGCAAAACATAGTGGTGTGGTTGAGGCAGTTGATGCATCACGCATTGTTATTCGTGTTGATTCTAAGCAAGCTAAGGCAGGCGAGTTAGGTGTTGATATTTACAACTTAACCAAATACGCACGTTCTAATCAAAACACTTGTATTAACCAAAAGCCTTTAGTAAAAACAGGTGACAAAGTTGCTGCAGGCGATGTATTGGCTGATGGCCCATCAACTGATTTGGGCGAGTTGGCTCTTGGTCAAAATATGAAAATTGCTTTCATGCCATGGAATGGTTATAACTTTGAAGACTCAATTTTAATCTCAGAAAGAGTGGTGCAGGAAGATCGTTACACGACGATTCACATTGAAGAACTAACCGCATATTCTCGTGATACTAAATTAGGTCCTGAAGAAATTACAGCGGATATTCCAAATGTTAGTGAATCTGCACTGGCTAAATTAGATGAAGTCGGTGTGGTTTATGTCGGTGCTCGTGTTAAAGGTGGCGACATCTTAGTAGGTAAAGTGACCCCTAAGAGTGAAACTGTACTTTCTCCAGAAGAAAAATTATTGCGCGCTATTTTTGGCGAAAAAGCCAACAGTGTTAAAGATTCTTCACTACGTATCGGTGCATCAAAATCAGGTGTGGTAATTGACGTACAAGTCTTTACTCGTGACCGTGTTGAAAAAGACGCAAGAGCCATTAGCATTGATGAAGAACGTTTAGCGAAAATCAGAAAAGATATTGATGATGAGTTTGGCATTATTGACGGTGATATTTATCGTCGTATCCGTTTAAAACTTTCTGGCAATGCATTAACCAAAGCGGTTGGTGACATCAAAGCTGGTGAAAAGCTCAACGCTAAATTAATGAAGAAACTTGACAATGCAGACATTGCTAAACTTAAAGTTGAAGATGCTTCGATTAATAAAGAAGTAGCGGCATTGGTTAAACAAGCAAAAGCGAAGCAAGTTGAGTTTGATAAATTCTTTGAAAACGAACGTGCTAAGATTGGTGAAGGAGCAGAATTACCACCAGGTGTAATGAAGATGGTTAAAGTTTATGTGGCAACACGAAAAACCCTTCAAGTTGGTGATAAGATGGCCGGTCGTCACGGTAACAAGGGTGTGATTTCACGCGTATCTCCAGTTGAAGATATGCCTTACCTTGAAGATGGTTCAACTGTTGATGTGGTGCTTAATCCGTTAGGCGTTCCTTCACGTATGAATGTTGGTCAGGTACTAGAAGTTCACTTGGGTTATGCAGCAAAAGGGCTAGGCTACAAGATTGCCGCCATGCTAGATGAAAAACGTAGCGAGATGGTTCAGGAAATCCGAGACTTTTTAGATAAGGTTTATAACTCTTATGGTAAGCAAGAAGAGTTAGCTTCATTTACAGATGAAGAAATTATCGAATTAGCCAATAACTTGCGCGAAGGCGTGCCGATGGCAACACCAGTATTTGATGGTATTAAAGAAGAAGACATTAAGTCATTATTGAAGTTGGCAGACTTGCCAGAATCTGGTCAAGAGCAGTTATATGATGGTCGTACGGGTGAGCCGTTTGATCGTCCTGTAACGGTAGGTTATATGCATATGCTTAAGCTTAATCACTTAGTAGACGATAAGATGCACGCTCGTTCAACAGGTCCTTACTCATTAGTAACGCAGCAGCCATTGAGTGGTAAAGCACAATTTGGTGGTCAGCGCTTTGGTGAGATGGAGGTATGGGCGCTTGAAGCTTACGGCGCAGCACACACATTGCGTGAAATGCTAACGGTGAAGTCAGATGACGTTGCCGGTCGTGCGAAGATGTATAAGAGTATTGTTGATGGTGTTAATGTAACCGAGTCAGTCATGCCAGAATCATTTAACGTATTGGTCAAAGAGATCCGTTCGTTAGGTATTGACGTTGAACTTGAGCAACACTAATAGGAGAATCCGATGAAAGATTTATTACAAATTTTAAAACAGCAAAATAAAGAACAAGATTTTGATGCGATTCGAGTTGGACTAGCTTCTCCTGAGAAGATTCGTTCATGGTCATATGGTGAGGTTAAAAAACCTGAAACTATCAACTACCGTACATTTAAACCTGAAAGAGAAGGTTTGTTCTGTGCTAAGATTTTTGGTCCAATGAAAGACTTTGAGTGCTTGTGTGGTAAATACAAGCGTATGAAGTTCCGCAACGTGGTTTGTGAAAAGTGTGGCGTTGAAGTGACACTTTCTAAAGTTCGTCGTGAGCGTATGGGTCATATCGAATTAGCTGCTCCAGTAGCTCACATTTGGTACCTTAAATCATTACCATCACGTTTAGGTTTGTTGATGGATATGACGCTTAAAGATATTGAGCGTGTACTTTATTTTGAAGCCTTCCTAGTAACAGATCCTGGTTCAACGCCATTGGTGCACAAGCAATTGTTGACCGAAGAAATGTACTTTGATGCATTAGACGAATACGGTGATGATGAGTTTGAAGCAAAAATGGGTGCTGAAGCAATCCAAGACGTTTTGGCAGAAATGCAACTTGAAAAAGAAGCGGCCAATTTACGTGAAGACAGCTTAAACACTAAATCTCAAACCAAACTTAAGAAATACAACAAGCGTCTTAAACTAATTGATTCACTAATTCAATCAGGCAATAAGCCAGAATGGATGGTGTTAAAAGTATTACCAATTCTTCCGCCAGATTTGCGCCCATTAGTGCCGCTTGATGGTGGTCGTTTTGCGACTTCTGATCTAAACGATTTATACCGTCGTGTGATTAACCGTAACAACCGTTTAGGTCGTTTATTAGAGTTAGATGCGCCAGAAATTATCGTTCGTAACGAAAAGCGTATGCTTCAAGAAGCGGTTGACTCTCTGATTGATAATGGTCGTCGTGGCCGTGCAGTAATGGGCAACAACCGTCGTCCGTTAAAATCAATTGCTGACATGATTAAAGGTAAGCAAGGTCGATTCCGTCAAAACTTATTGGGTAAACGTGTTGACTATTCGGGTCGTTCGGTGATCGTTTGTGGTCCATACCTTAAGTTACATCAGTGTGGTTTACCAAAGAAAATGGCGCTAGAATTATTCAAGCCATTCATCTACAATCGTCTACAGACTCAAGGCTTAGCTTCAACAATTAAAGCAGCCAAGAAAATGGTAGAGAGTGAAATTCCAGAAGTATGGGATATCCTAGAAAAAGTAGTACACCAACACCCAGTAATGCTTAACCGCGCGCCAACGTTACACCGTTTAGGCATTCAAGCATTTGAGCCGTTACTAATTGAAGGTAAAGCGATTCAATTGCATCCATTAGTTTGTGGTGCATTTAACGCTGACTTTGATGGTGACCAGATGGCGGTACACGTGCCATTATCTGAAGAAGCGCAATTAGAAGCAAGAACACTAATGTTGGCTT
The DNA here is from genome assembly GCA_029243595.1 of Gammaproteobacteria bacterium. GTDB lineage: Bacteria > Pseudomonadota > Gammaproteobacteria > PS1 > Pseudothioglobaceae > Thioglobus_C. Next base: position 9,285 of record JAQWRQ010000009.1, read on the forward strand.
CTAACAACGTATTGCACCTTGCCAGTGGTGAGCCGATTATCGTACCTTCGCAGGACGTTATTTTGGGCTTGTACTACATGACACGCGACATGATTAATCAAAAGGGCGAAGGCATGGTCTTTGCTAGCCCAACTGAAGCGCTAAATGCTTACGAGTCAGGTTCTGCCTCTTTACATGCAAAGGTTAAACTACGTATTCAAGAGTATGAAAAGGTCGATGGTAAGTATCAACCAACAACAAAGCGCATTGTTGACACAACGATTGGCCGTGCGATTTTCTCAAGAATCTTGCCAGCAGGTTTGTCATTTGACTTAATCAATGAAGCTATTTCTAAAAAGGTAGTTTCTAACTTGATTCATATTTGTTACCAAACACAAGAATTAAAAGACACGGTTATATTTGCTGACCAGATGATGTATATGGGTTTCCAATACTCAACTAAGTCAGGTATCTCATTCTGTTCAAACGACATGACCATTCCTGATACTAAAGCAGGCATGATTGACGAAGCAGAAACACAAGTAAAAGATGTGCAAAAGCAGTATTCACAAGGTATTGTGACTGATGGAGAGCGTTACAATAAAGTGATTGATATTTGGTCACGAACTTCAGAAACGGTTGCGAAAGCAATGATGGATGAGATTGGTTTTGAGGATTTCACCAATGCAGATGGTAAAACTGAAAAATTGGCTTCATTTAACTCGGTTTATATGATGGCTGATTCTGGTGCTAGGGGTTCTCCAGCGCAAATGCGTCAGTTAGCAGGTATGCGTGGTTTAATGGCTAAGCCAGATGGTTCAATTATTGAAACACCAATTACCTCAAACTTCCGTGAAGGTTTGAATAACATGCAGTACTTTATTTCAACACACGGTGCACGTAAAGGTCTAGCTGATACCGCACTTAAAACAGCAAACT
>JAQWRQ010000010.1 GCA_029243595.1 Gammaproteobacteria bacterium
GACAACGTGAAAATGCAAGTAGAGCTATTATCACCAATCGCTATGGAAGACGGTTTAAGATTCGCAATTAGAGAAGGCGGACGCACAGTAGGCGCGGGCGTTGTTGCTAAGGTGACGGATTAAAGATAATTAGTTAATTAAAGACCGAAGGTTTCTTGTATAATCTTCGGTTTTTCGTTTCAAAAGTTAGACGTAAAAATAGATAGGTTTATTAATAGGATTTAAGGCACATGAGCAATCAAAATATTAGAATTAAATTAAAAGCATTTGATCATCGTTTAATCGACAAATCAGCGCTTGAGATTGTAGAAACAGCTAAGCGCACAGGTGCTAGTGTAAGAGGTCCAATCCCTTTACCGACTAAAAAAGAGCGTTTCACAGTATTAACTTCTCCGCACGTTAACAAAAAAGCGAGAGACCAGTATGAATTAAGAACATACGTTAGATTAATGGACGTTATTAGCCCAACTGATAAAACAGTTGATGCACTAATGAAGTTAGATCTAGCTGCAGGTGTTGATGTAGCGATTAAGCTTAACTAAGAAAACAAACAGTAATTTAGGAATAAGATCATGGCAATTGGTTTAGTAGGACAAAAATTAGGAATGACGCGCATTATGTCTGACGACGGCTCAGCTACGTCAGTCAGCGTTATTAAAATTGAACCTAATCGTGTTGTTCAAACAAGAACAACTGAAGTTGACGGCTATAGTGCCGTTCAAGTTACTACAGGTGCAAAGGTAAACAAAAAAGGCGAAGCAAAACTTCGTCGTGTACCGTCATCAATCAAAGGTCATTACGCGAAAGCTTCACAAGAGATCGGTTTAGGTCTTTGGGAATTCAGAGCAGATGCCGATGAAATTGGTGAAGCAAGTAGTTTTGATGTATCTATGTTTGGCGCAGGACACTATGTTGATGTGACTGGCCAATCAAAAGGTAAAGGTTTTCAAGGTGGTGTAAAGCGTCATAATTTCCAAATGCAAGATGCAACCCATGGTAACTCAATCTCTCACAGAGCGATTGGTTCAACAGGACAGTGTCAAGAGCCTGGTCGAGTATTCAAAGGTAAGAAAATGGCAGGTCACATGGGTGACGAGCAAGTTACCGAAGAGTGTTTAGAAGTAGTAAGAGTAGACAGTGACAGAAACTTATTATTAGTTAAGGGTGCGATTCCTGGTGCTAAAAATGGTTTTGTTAAAGTGTTGCTATCAGACAAAAAAGACAAAAGTAATGCGCAAGTAAGTAAGCGTGTTGCTGAAGAACAAGCAGCTAGCGAAGTGGCTGATGTTGAAGAAACTAACGAAGCGTAAGGTTTTTTAAAATGAAATTAAAAGTATTAAATGTAAGCACAAATAAGTCCACTTCTACTGAAGTTGCGGATACTATTTTTGCAAGAGACTTTAACCAATCATTGGTTCACCAAGTAACGACAGCTTATATGTCAGGTGGTCGCCAAGGCTCTAAAGCACAGAAAAACCGTGCTGCAGTTAGCGGTGGTGGTAAAAAACCTTGGGCACAGAAAGGTACAGGCCGAGCACGTGCTGGTACATCTCGTGGCCCTATTTGGCGTTCAGGTGGTGTTACGTTTGCAGCGCAACCTCGCAGCTACGTACAAAAGGTTAACAAAAAAATGTACAAAGGCGCAATTAGCGTTATCTTTTCAGAGCTTGTTCGTTCTGAACGTTTAAAAGTAGTTAAAGACTTTAACGTTAAAGATCCTAAAACAAAAAACGTAACTTCATTGCTTAAAGCCTTAGATGTTAAAGATGCTTTATTAATGACAGATGAGTTAGATGAGAATTTATATCTTTCTTCACGTAACTTATACCATGTTGGCGTTTGCGATACACAAAGCATCGATCCAGTTAGCTTAATTGGTTATGAAAATGTTGTCATGACAGAAGCAGCGTTGAAAAAAATTGAGGCAATGTTATGAATCAAGAAAAAGTATTAAAAACCTTATTAGCGCCAATTGTTTCTGAGAAAACAACTATGTTGTCAGCACACAATCAATATGCATTTAAAGTGCGCTCTGATAGCAACAAAAAAGAAATCAAGGCTGCTGTTGAATCATTGTTCGGTGTAACGGTATTAAACGTTACTACGTCTAATGTGAAAGGCAAGAAGAAAGTATTTAAAGGCAAGATTGGCCGTCGTGTTAATTGGAAGAAGGCAATGGTTAAAGTGTCTGAAGGCCAAATGATTGACGTTAGCGCATCTTAAAGAGAAAGGATTATGGCACAAGTAATTAAAAGAAAACCAACCTCACCCGGCAGAAGATTTGTTGTTAGTATTGTAGACAAAGATCTACATAAGGGCGCACCTTACGCACCCCTAACTGAAAGCAAAAACAGAATCAGTGGTCGTAATAACCGCGGTAAGATTACTGTTCGTCATAAAGGTGGTGGTCATAAGCGTCGTTATAGAGCGATTGATTTTAAGCGTATTAAAGACGATATTCCTGCAACAGTTGAACGCATAGAATACGATCCTAATCGTAGTGCAAACATTGCATTGGTTTTATATGCAGATGGTGAGCGTACTTATATTATTGCACCTAACGGCTTAAAAGCTGGTGATACTGTTGTTTCAGGTACTTCAGTTGCAATCCAAGCAGGCAATGTTATGCCATGTGCAAACATTCCTTTAGGTAGTGTTATTCACTGTATCGAACTTAAGCCTGGTAAGGGTGCGCAAATGGCACGTAGTGCTGGTACTTCAGCGCAGCTAATTGCAAAAGAAGGTACTTACGTTACTTTAAGACTTCGTTCTGGTGAAGTACGTAAAGTATTAGCCGAGTGTCGTGCAACGATTGGCGAAGTGTCTAAGAAAGAGCACAGTTTAAGAAAATTAGGTAAAGCTGGTGCAACGCGTTGGAGAGGTGTTAGACCTACCGTTCGTGGTGTAGTAATGAATCCAGTTGATCACCCACATGGTGGTGGTGAAGGTAAAACTAGTGGTGGTCGTCATCCAGTTTCTCCTTGGGGCACACCAACTAAGGGTTATAAAACACGTAGTAACAAGCGTACTGATAAGCTTATCGTACGTCGTAGAAATAAATAAGGGTAATCATGGCTAGATCATTAAGAAAGGGTCCGTTTGTTGACGAGCATTTAATCAAAAAAGTATTAACAGCTCAAGAGAATAACGATAGAAAACCAATTAAAACTTGGTCAAGACGTTCAGTTGTTGTACCAGAAATGATTGGATTAACCATTGCAATCCATAACGGTAGAGCACACGTTCCAATTTCTATTAATGAGAACATGATTGGTCATAAGTTAGGTGAATTTGCGATTACACGTACTTTTAAAGGTCACACAAGTGATCGTTCAGCGTAAACATAATTAGGTAAATAACAATGAAAGAAGTTAAAGCAATCCATAAATATGCAAAAGGCTCATCTTTTAAAGTGAGATTGGTTGCGGATCAAATCCGTAACAAGCCAGTAGAGGAAGCATTGAACATTCTATCGTTTAGCAATAAGGGAGCGGCTAAATTGGTTAAGAAAGTACTTGATTCAGCAATCTCAAATGCTGAGCACAATGATGGATTAGACATCGACGAATTGAAAGTGAGCAGCATTTATATTGATGAAGGCTCAACAATGAAAAGAATCCGCCCTAGAGCAAAAGGTAGAGCGAATCGAATTTTAAAAAGAACAAGCCACATTACTGTTGGCGTAAGTGCAGGTTAAATTATGGGTCAAAAAGTAAATCCAAAAGGTATTAGATTAGGCATCGTTAAGGATTGGGATTCTAAGTGGTATGCGAATTCTCAAGATTATTCTAAGTACTTACTATCTGATATCGAAGTTAGAGATTTCTTATTCGAGAAATTAAAATCTGCTTCTGTTAGTCGCGTTCAAATTGAGCGTCTAGCTAACAATGCTAAGGTTGTGATTCATACAGCACGCCCTGGTATTGTTATTGGTAAAAAAGGTGCTGATATTGAGCAGCTTAAAACCATCGTTAGTGGAATGATGGGTATCCCAGTACATATTAGTATTGAAGAAATTAAAAAGCCTGAGTTAGATGCACGTCTAGTGGCTGAAAACATTGCACAACAATTAGAAAAGCGTGTGATGTATCGTCGTGCTGTTAAGCGTGTACTAGGCAATGCGACACGTCTAGGCGCTCAAGGTATTAAGGTCATGGTTAGTGGTCGATTAAACGGTGCAGAAATTGCACGTTCTGAGTGGTACCGTGAAGGCCGTGTGCCATTACACACATTCAGAGCTGATGTTGATTATTCATCATACGGTGCAAATACACAATATGGTGTGATCGGTATTAAGGTTTGGATCTTTAAAGGTGAAATCTTAGATCACAAAAAAGGAACATTGGATGAGGTTGCTCGTCGTGGTGCAACAACTCAAATAGGCAAGAAGTAAAGGACTGAAAAATGCTACAACCTAAACGTACAAAATTTAGAAAAATGATGAAAGGCCGTAATCGCGGTCTAGCCACTGGCCATAAGGTTAGTTTTGGTGAAATCGGTTTGCAAGCAACTGGTAGATGTCGTATGACAGCTAGACAAATCGAATCAGCACGTCGTGCAATGACACGTCATGTGAAACGTCAAGGTAAGATTTGGATTCGCGTATTCCCAGACAAGCCAATTACTAAAAAGCCATTAGAAGTTCGAATGGGTAAAGGTAAAGGTAGTGTTGAATATTGGGTAGCACAAATTAAACCAGGTCAAATGTTATTTGAGATGCAAGGTGTTGATGAGACTGTTGCAAGAGAAGCGTTTGCATTAGCAGCAGCTAAGTTACCAGTAAAAACAACAGTAGTTAAACGGACGGTGATGTAATGGATGTTAAAGAATTAAGAGAGCAAGATATCTCACAATTAAATGAAACGCTAATGACGCTTTTAAAAGAGCACCTTGAATTGCGCATGCAGCACAAAACTGCACAATTAAGCGACTCTTCAAAGCTGGGTAAAACTAAGCGATCAATTGCACAAGTTAAAACAATTATGAAAGAGAAACAAGCATGAGTGATAATAAAGTAGAACGCGTATTAATGGGCACAGTTGTAAGTGCGGGTCGTGATAAAACAATTGCTGTTCAAATCGAACGCAAAGTTAGACACCCAATTTATAAAAAGTACATCAAGCGTAGTACTAAGGTTCATGCACATGATGAAAAGAATGAGTGTGGTTTAGGTGATACGGTAAGAGTAGTAGAAGCAAAGCCATTTTCTAAAACCAAATGCTGGGCACTACTAGAAGTCGTTGAAAAATCAGTTTCGATTGATTAATTTATAGCATATTAAAAGAGAATAAGACATGATTCAAATGCAAACAAAACTTCATATTGCGGACAACAGCGGTGGCGTCAAAGCAATGTGTATTAAAGTATTAGGCGGCTCTAAGCGTCGTTATGCCGGTATTGGTGATGTAATTAAAGTCAGTATCAAAGAGGCTTCAGCACGTGGCAAAGTTAAAAAAGGTGACGTTTATGATGCAGTAGTTGTTCGTACAGCGCACGGTGTTCGTCGTACTGACGGTTCTCGCATTCGTTTTGATAGCAATGCAGTTGTGCTTTTAAATACAAAACTTGAGCCAGTTGGCACCCGTATTTTCGGCCCAGTTACTCGTGAATTACGTAACAAGCAATTTATGAAAATTGTGTCATTAGCACCAGAGGTTTTGTAATGCAAAAAATTAAATTAAATGACGAAGTGATCATTATTGCCGGTAAGGACAAAGGTTCTACAGGCACAGTGACTAAAGTTACCGATATTAAAGTTGTGGTTGAAGGTTTAAACATTGCTAAAAAGCACGTTAAAGCTAATCCAAATGCTGGTGTTGCTGGCGGTATTGTTGACACTGAAATGCCTATGGCGATTTCAAATGTAGCGATCTACAATACAAAAACAGAGAAAGCAGACAGAGTTGGTGTTCGCACTGACAAAGACGGCAACAAAGAAAGATTTTTTAAATCAAACGGCGATTCAATCGTTTGAGCAAGTTAAGGAAAACTAACCGTGTCTAGATTACAAGAACAATACAAAAAAGAAATTTTACCTGCACTACAAAAAGAGCTTGGTTTAAGCAATCCAATGCAAGTCCCTAAGATCGAAAAGATCACCATTAACATGGGTTTGGGTAGTGCATTAGGTGATAAGAAAATTCTACAAAGCGCATTAGAAGAAATGAGCCTTATTTCTGGTCAAAAACCATTAACTTGTAATGCACGTAAGTCAGTCGCAAGTTTCAAATTAAGAGAGGGCAACCCAATTGGTTGTAAAGTAACTTTACGTAAAGAAAAGATGTATGAATTTCTTGACCGTTTAGTTAATATTGCGATTCCTCGTATTCGTGATTTCCGTGGTTTAAACGAAAAATCATTTGATGGTCGTGGTAACTACAACATGGGTTTAACAGAGCAAATCGTATTCCCAGAAATTGATTTTGAAAAAGTAACTAGAACACGTGGTATGGATATCGCTGTCACAACTTCTGCTACTAATAATGAAGACGCTAAGAAACTATTAGCAATGTTTAATTTCCCATTTAAAGGACAGGAAAATGGCTAAAAAGTCTATGATAAATAGAGACGCTAAGCGTGCAAAGTTGGTTGAAAAATACCGTACTAAGCGCCTTGAGCTGAAGAAAATTATTAAGAGTGTACACTCTTCTGATGAGGAGCGCTTTCAAGCAACGATTAAGTTGCAAGCATTACCTCGTGACGCATCACCTAGCCGTCAACGTGCTCGTTGTGGTTTAACAGGTCGTCCACATGGTGTTTATCGCAAGTTTGGTCTAGCGAGAACAAAATTAAGAGAGCGCACCATGAATGGTGAAGTGCCCGGTTTATCTAAAGCAAGTTGGTAGGAGGAAAATAATATGAGTATGTCTGATCCAATTGCTGATATGTTAACTCGCATTCGTAATGCGCACATGGTTGATAAGAAAGAAGTCAACATCCCAGCATCAAATTTAAAGTCTGCCATCGCAAGCGTGATGCAGCAAGAAGGTTACATTGAGTCATTTAGTGTTGACGGTGAAGCCGCGACTAAAACTATAACACTTAAGTTAAAGTACTATGACGACAAACCGGTGATCGAGTCTTTACAAAGAATCTCTAAGCCAAGTTTACGTGTATATGTAAAGAGTACTGAAATGCCAAGTGTTATGAATGGCCTAGGTATTGTGATTGTTTCAACACCTAAGGGTGTAATGACTGGTCAAAACGCAGCAGCTGAAAATGTTGGTGGTGAAGTTTTGTGCAGCATTTCTTAATTAGGGAGTTATAAGATGTCTAGAGTTGCAAAATCACCAATCGAAATTCCAGCTGGCGTTGAGGTATCTATTAACGGTACAACGATGTCTGCTAAAGGTAAATTAGGCCAAATGCAGATGGATCTACATCCGTCAGTTATAGTGGCTAATGCAGAAAACGTAATAACATTTGATATTGCTAAAGTTGATAAAAAAGATGAAAAGAAAGCATGGGCACAAGCAGGTACTGCAAGAGCTAACACTGCTAACTTGATTCAAGGCGTTTCTGAAGGTTGGGAAAAGAAATTATCACTAATCGGTGTTGGTTACCGTGCGAAAGCAATGGGTAAAGTCCTAGATTTAACGCTAGGTTTTTCACATCCGGTTAAGTACGAATTGCCAGAAGGTATTACCGCTGAAACACCTTCACAAACAGAAATTATTGTGAAAGGTATGGACAAGCAAAAAGTAGGACAAGCAGCTGCTGAAATTAGAGCTTATCGTCCGCCAGAGCCTTACAAAGGTAAAGGTGTTCGCTACACTGACGAATATGTTGTTCGTAAAGAAGCTAAGAAGAAATAATAAAAGGTATTGAGATATGAAACTGTCTAAAAAACAAGCTCGCTTAAGAAGAGCAACTAAATTTAGAGCAAAAAATGCTGAGAAGGGTGTAGAGCGTTTGGCTGTACACAAAACTTCACAGCACATTTATGCGCAAATCATTAGCAGTTGTGGCACAAAGACGTTAGCAGCGGCATCAACTTTAACAACTAAAGTTAAAAATGGTGGCAATGTTGAAGCTGCAACTAAGATTGGCGCTGAAATTGCCAAAATAGCAAAAAAAGCAAAAGTAACGAAAGTCGCTTTTGATCGTTCTGGTTTTAAATACCATGGTCGAGTTAAAGCATTAGCAGATGCGGCAAGAGACGGCGGATTAGACTTTTAAAAAAAATTATAAAAATAGGCGACAATAATGGCTGAATATAAGAAAAATAATAATAACGACGATAGCGAGTACATTGAAAAACTGGTTAACATTCGTCGCGTTGTCAAAGTAGTGAAAGGTGGTCGTATTTTTGGCTTCTCAGCACTGGTTGTTGTTGGCGATGGTAATGGTAAAGTAGGTTATGGCACGGGTAAAGCGCGTGAAGTACCTGCCGCAATCCAAAAAGCCATGGACAAAGCAAAGAAGGCAATGAAAAACGTACCATTAAAAGACGGTACGCTTTATTACCCTATTACTTCTAATGTTGGCGCTGCTAAGGTTTATATGCAGCCAGCATCAGAAGGTACTGGCGTTATTGCTGGTGGCCCAATGCGCAGTGTTTTAGAGGCAGTTGGTGTGCATAATATCTTGGCAAAATGTAATGGAACACGTAATCCTATTAGTGTTGTTCGCGCAACGGTTGAGGGTTTAACGTCAATGACATCTCCGCAGTCAGTTGCTGCTAAGCGTGGCAAAACTGTTGAACAAATTACTGGGGAAGCATAATGGCTGAAGAAAAGAAAGTAGTTAAAAAAACAGCAGCTAAAAAAGCACCTGCCAAGAAGGCGCCAGCTAAGAAAGTAGTCGCCGCTAAAAAAGCACCTGCTAAAGTAGTCGCCACTAAAAAACCTGCAGCGAAACCTGCAGCAAAGAAGCCTGCAGCTAAAAAAACAGCACCTAAGAAAAATACAGTGAGTGTGACACTGACTAAGAGTTTTCATGGTCGTCTTCCAACACACCGTGCAACGGTAACTGGATTAGGCTTAAAAAGAATCAATCACACAGTTGTGTTACAAGACACCCCTGAAGTGAGAGGCATGATCAACAAAGTAGCTTACTTACTTAAGGTAGAAGGTTAGAAATTATGAGTACTATGCAATTAAATACATTGTCACCTGCAGAGGGTGAAAAGAAATCTAGAAAACGCGTTGGCCGTGGGATCGGTAGTGGTTTTGGTAAAACTTGTGGCCGTGGTCACAAGGGTCAAAAATCTCGTTCAGGCGGTTTTTCTAAAGTCGGTTTTGAAGGTGGTCAAATGCCATTACAACGTCGTCTTCCAAAAGTAGGCTTCTCTTCACGTGTATCAATCATTACTTCAGAAGTAACTTTATCTGAAATTGATAAACTAGAAGAAACTGAGATTACTGTTGACGTATTAAAAGCGCACAACTTAGTTACTAAAAATATTAAGCGTGTTAAAGTTATGTTGTCTGGTGAGATTACTAGAGCAGTAACTTTAACAGGCATTAAAGCAACTAAGGGTGCACTTGCTGCTATTGAAGCGGCTAAAGGTTCAGTGAACGAGTAATTCTATGAGTCAACCACCCTTAGGCCTTTCTCAAGATTTAACGAGACGCATCCTCTTTTTATTGGGTGCGTTAGTCGTTTTTAGGCTAGGCACGCATATTACTATTCCATTTATCTCGCCGACTGCGCTAGCTTCACTCGTGCAAGACAATCAAGGCACGATTTTGGATATGTTTAATATGTTCTCAGGTGGTGCATTAGAGCGTTTATCAATCTTTACTTTGGGCATCATGCCTTATATTTCAGCATCGATTATTATTCAGTTAATGACTTCGGTAGTGCCAAAGCTTGAACAACTTAAAAAAGAAGGTGAAACTGGCAAACGTAGAATTACACAGTACACACGTATGGGTACAGTTATCTTGGCGGTATTCCAGTCTTACGGTATTTCAATTGCATTGCAGTCGCAGTCAGCTGGTGGTGTGCCTTTGGTGACCGATGTTGGCTTTACCTTTAGTTTGGTAACCGTTATTACCTTAACCACAGGTACTTTATTCTTAATGTGGTTAGGTGAGCAAATTACCGAAAAAGGAATTGGTAACGGTATTTCAATGATCATATTTGCTGGTATTGTCTCTGGCTTGCCATCAGCATTTGGTTCAACACTGTCATTAGTCTCTACTGGCGAATTAACCGTTATCTTGGTGGCTATTCTTTTTGCAATGACATTATTGGTTACCGCATTTGTTGTCTTTATGGAGCGCGGTCAACGCCGTATCACGGTTAATTACGCTAAGCGTCAACAAGGACGTAAGATGGTTGGCGGTCAGAGTTCATACTTGCCGTTAAAGATCAATATGGCGGGCGTGATTCCACCTATTTTTGCCTCAAGTATTATTTTATTCCCAGCAACTTTGGGTGGTTGGTTTTCACAATCAGAAGGTATGGGTTGGTTAGCAGAGTTAACCGCTAGTATTTCACCAGGACAGCCGTTGTATGTATTATTTTATGGTTTGGCGATCGTATTCTTTACGTTCTTCTACACCGCATTAACTTTTGATTCAAAAGACACAGCAGACAACTTACGCAAGTCAGGCGGTTTTATTCCAGGCATTCGCCCGGGAAAACATTCTGCAGACTATATTGATTCAGTTATGTCGCGTTTGACAGCTTCTGGTGCGGTTTATATTACAGCCGTTTGTTTATTACCAGAATTTTTAATTTTATATTGGAACGTGCCATTTTATTTTGGCGGCACCAGTTTATTGATCATCGTCGTTGTGGTGATGGATTTTATCGCGCAAGCGCAGTCTCATTTAATGTCTAATCAGTACGATTCATTAATGAAAAAGGCTGGTTTAAACTAGACAGAAGGTAGGGATATTATGAAAGTAAGAGCATCAGTAAAAAAGATTTGTAACAATTGCAAAATTATCAAGCGCCACGGTGTGGTTCGTGTGATTTGTAAAGAGCCTCGTCATAAGCAAAGACAAGGTTAATTGAGATTGACATTGAAAGACTCGCAACGTATAATTGCCGGTTTTTCGCGTTTTAATTTTTGCAGTGTTTTTCGGGAAGAAAAACATACAAATTTAGACTAAAAAAGTAGGATATAAGGAAAATATAAATGGCTAGAATAGCAGGAATCAACATTCCAACAAACAAACACATTGTCATTGGCTTACAGTCAATCTTTGGTATCGGCGACACACGTGCAAAAGCAATTTGTGCAGAGCTTAAAATAGACCCAGCAACTAAGGTTTCTGACATCGCTGATGATCAGTTGGAGCTTATTCGTGATGCAGTTGCAAAATTTGAAGTTGAAGGTGATCTTCGTCGTCAAGTGGCAATGGACATTAAACGTTTAAAAGATTTAGGTTGTTATCGTGGTATCCGCCACAGAAAATCATTACCACTTCGTGGTCAAAGAACTAAAACAAATGCCAGAACTCGTAAGGGTCCTCGTCGTTTAATTAAATAATCATAGGTAGATATTATGGCTCAAGCACCAGCACCAGCAAATAAAAAATCAAAAAAAGTCGTTACTGACGGTATTGCGCATATTCATGCGACATTTAACAATACCATCGTTATGATTACCGATCGCCATGGCAACGCAGTTTGTTGGGCAACTTCAGGCGGTTCTGGTTTTAGAGGTTCAAGAAAATCAACCCCATTTGCAGCGCAAGTAGCGGCTGGAAATTGTGGTGAAAAAGCATTGGCTTTTGGCATGAAAAACTTAGATGTTCGTGTCAAGGGTCCTGGTCCTGGTAGAGATTCTGCGATTCGTGGTCTTAATGCACAAGGTTTAAAAATTCAATCAATCACAGATGTAACGCCAATCCCTCATAACGGTTGTCGTCCTTCTAAGAAACGCAGAGTATAAGGATAAATTATGGCTAGATATACTGGACCTACTTGTAAATTAGCCCGTCGCGAAGGCACGGACTTATTTCTTAAAAGTGGCATTAGATCATTAGATTCTAAATGTAAGATTACTCAACTTCCTGGTGTACACGGTGCTAACGCCCGTCGTCAAAAAGGCACTGAGTACGGCTTACAGTTACGTGAAAAGCAAAAAGTAAGACGCATCTATGGCATCTTAGAAAAGCAATTCCGTCTTTATTATAAAAAAGCATCTCAAAAGAAAGGCTCAACGGGTGAAAACTTATTGTCATTACTTGAGTGTCGTTTAGACAACGTGGTATACCGTATGGGTTTTGGCGCAACACGTGCTGAAGCAAGACAATTGGTATCACACAAGTCAATTTTAGTTAATGGCACGCTTGTTAATATTCCTTCTTATCAAGTGAGTGCAAACGATGAAATCTCAATTAGAGAAAAAGCCAAAAAACAATCTCGTATCCAGCTTGCTGTTGAGTTAGCTGAACAATCTGGCCAAGCTGACTGGGTTGATGTAGATAACAAAGCCCTTAAAGGTGTATTTAAAAATGTTCCTGCTCGTGATGATTTATCATCAGACATCGAAGAACATTTGATTGTTGAATTGTATTCAAAATAAGGAGTTAATAATGCAAGGTAGTGCAAGAGATTTTTTAAAGCCAAAGTTAGTTGACTCAAAACAAACAGCTACTAACGAATATAGAGTGGTTCTTGAGCCTTTAGAAAGAGGTTTTGGCCATACATTAGGTAACGCACTTAGAAGAACATTATTATCTTCTATGGTAGGTTCAGCAGTCACAGAAGTGGCAATTGACGGCGTTATGCATGAGTTTTCAACCATTGATGGCGTTCAAGAAGATGTATTAGACATTCTTTTAAATCTTAAAGAAGTTTCAGTTGCGTTAAACACAGCCGAAACTGCAGAAGTGGTTATTGATAAAAAAGGCCCGTGTGAAATCACGGTAGCTGATATCGAAGCAAACGGCACAGATATCACAGCATTTAATGCAGATAAGGTAATTGCTACTGTAAATGCAGGTGGCCATATGCGTATGACACTTAAAATTGGTACAGGCATTGGTTACGACACAGCAGTTGCACGTGACGACGAGGCATCAACCATTGGTGGCATGCAGTTGGACGCAAGTTTCTCGCCAATTAAGCGTGTTAGCTTTACCGTAGAAGCGGCCCGTGTTGATCAAAAAGTAAATCTAGACAAACTAAACATTATTGTTGAAACAAACGGATCGGTTAATGCAGAAGTAGCAATCAAACGTGCAGCAACAATCTTGCAAGATCAGTTGTCTTCATTTGTTGAATTAGAGTTAGTTGAGGAAGAAGCGGCGTTGCCAACTTCTGATGACTTTGATCCGCAGTTATTAGCAGCAGTAGACGAGTTGGAGCTAACGGTACGTAGTGCAAACTGTTTAAAAGCAGAGCATATCTACTACATCGGTGACTTGATTCAAAAATCTGAGCAAGACTTACTAAGAACGCCTAATTTAGGTCGTAAGTCATTAAACGAAATCAAAGAAGTGTTAACTGAAAAAGGCCTAGATTTAGGCACAGCCATTGATAATTGGCCACCAGTTGACTTAATGAGTGAATAAGGAAATATCATGAGACATAGAAAGTCAGGTAGACAACTAAACCGTAACGCTTCTCATCGTAAAGCGATGTTTCAAAACATGGCGAACTCATTGTTTCTGCATGAAACAATCAGAACAACATTGCCTAAAGCTAAAGAGCTTAGACGTGTAGTTGAGCCTTTAATTACCAAAGCAAAAACAGATTCTGTTGCTAATCGTCGTAATGCATTTTCAAAATTACGCGATGACGCTTCAGTGGCAAAGTTATTCACTGAGCTAGGTCCGTTCTACCAAGATCGCCCTGGTGGTTACACCCGTATTCTTAAAGCCGGTTTCCGTACTGGTGATAAAGCACCAATGGCGATTGTTCAATTGGTTGATTTTGACAGCACTGCTGATGCAGCCGCCACTGATTCATAAAGGAAAATAAAACATGCCTTCAATTAAAGTAAGAGAGAACGAACCATTTGATATCGCACTTAGACGTTTCCGTCGTTCATGCGACAGAGCCGGTGTTATTACCGACGTCCGCAAGAAAGAATTCTATGAAAAGCGCACATGGGTTAACAAACGCATGAAAGCAGCGGCGGTTAAGCGTACTCATAAAGAGATGGCTAAAAATCGAGTTCATCGCAAGCGCATGTACTAGACATTCAAATCAAAATGCGGTTTATAATTAAACCGCATTTTTTTTATTAAACTTTTATCTAAATATTAAAATTATGTCCGATCTTAAAGCACGTATTATCAATGATATGAAATCAGCCATGAAGGCAAAAGACAAAGACTCCCTGAAAGCAGTACGTATGATCTTAGGTGCTATCAAACAAAAAGAAGTGGATGATCGAATCGAACTTAATGACACACAAATATTGGTCGTTATTCAAAAAATGGTCAAACAACGTAAAGACTCAATTTCACAATTTACTGATGGCGGTCGTATGGATTTGGTTGAAGTTGAGCAGGCTGAACTTGCCATCCTTAACAACTATATGCCAGCACAACTATCAGAAGCTGAAAT
>JAQWRQ010000013.1 GCA_029243595.1 Gammaproteobacteria bacterium
TAAAACTATAATTTAACATAATATAAATTATGCGAAGTTATTAGAGTTGTTTGGCAATAATGCTTGAGAGTGCTTGTATGTGGTCATCACGGTCATTTAATGCGGGAATATAACTAAACTCCTTGCCACCAGCCTCCATAAAATAACCTCTATTTTCTTCATCAATCTCCTCTAGCGTTTCTAAACAGTCAACAGAAAAACCGGGGCAGATTACTTGCACGTGCTCAGTACCATCTTTTGCCAAAGACTCTAGGCTGCTTTTGGTTTGTGGCTTAAGCCATTCCTCACGGCCGAAGATTGACTGAAAACACAGCTGGTACTCATCTGCCTGTAAATTAAGCGCTTTAGCGAGTAATTGAGTCGTATTAACGCAATGATCGTAATAAACATCACCATTATCAACAAAACGCTGTGGAATGCCGTGAAACGAGATCATTAGCTTATTAGGCTTACCATGTAGTGTTTGGTGCTCAGTCACTGAATTAACCAAAGATTGAATATAACCGTCATCTTGGTAGTAATCATTAATAAAAGCCAACTCTGGTGTGTTTTCCCAAGTGTTAAGCGATTTATTAATTTCATCAAGAGTTGAAAGACTTGTTGTTTCTGAATATTGAGGGTACATCGGCAAGGCGATAATTTTGTCGCAACCTTTGGCCTTTAGGTTTTGTAACGCTAAAGGGATCGATGGATTGCCATAACGCATACCAACTTCAAATTCCAAATCATCATGCTGACTTAATAGCGTTTTTTTAATACCTTCAAGCTGTAAATTACTGATGTTTAATAGAGGCGATCCCTTGCCAAATGTGTCCCAAATTTTAGCGTAATTTTGGGCAGATTTTGCTGGCCTGATATTTAAAATAACCACATTTAAAGCCAGCCACCAGATAAGTTTGTTAGGCGCTTGAATCACTCGATCATCTGAGAGAAATTGCTTTAAATATCGCTTTAAAGCAGGCTTTGTAGGCGCATCAGGCGTTCCAAGATTGGTGAGTAAAATACCAGTTTTCATTAAAATTTTTCTAAGTTATGGTCAATAAAATCACGTACAAAATCATGTGTTTGTGCAGAATGAAAACGATCTACTTCTTCGCCATTAATAAAAGCAATAACGGTTGGAAATCCTCGTACTGAAAACTGTCCAGCAATCTTCATATTTTCATCTTCTGCTTCAAGCTTTGTTAATGAAAATTCGCCCTCATTATACTCTGCTGCCACACTATTTAAGATAGGCTCTAAGATCTTACAAGGGCCACACCAATCGGCTGAAATATCCAAAATAACCAGTTGTTTATGTGATTTATCAATCACTAAGTCTTGAAAGGTCTCAATAGAGACTTCAATAGAAGTAACAACACTCATAAGTATTAATTAATAGTTACGACTAATGGTGTTAAAACTATTGCGCTTATTCTGCACTGATCGAGCAATAATAGCGCTAATAATAAAGCCAATAATCAGACCAAATATAAGTATAAATAAAGTGTTCATAAGGTTGTCTGTATCGATGGAATCTACCTTAGACTGTAAGTCATTATTACGATTAGAAATCTCATTGTTATGAGTGGAAAGCTCAGTATTTTGTTGTTCAAGTTCTGCGCTAAAGGCTTTCATATCAGTAATTGTAGATGACAAGGATCTGTTTTCAAGTTGAAGTTTTGCTAAGGACGTTTCAAGATTTTTAATCTGTTCAGCGTACTTGTTGTTACTATTAAGGCTAGATTTAGTCGGCTTATTGGCGGCAATTTTTGTCAGTTTATCTGACAAAATCCAGCCACTTAAGTCATTCACCTTTACCTTCGACCAGCCAGAATAATGCATGGTTAATCTTTGTAGCTTTGTATCTTTAACAAGCACTTTTAGCACTTTAGAATTAGGCGAATTGTCTAACCTCAAAGCAGTGTCGTCTTGAGTTGTGTAAACGCTAGAAGCAGAAAACACGCTAAAAGATAAAAATAAAAGCGCAACAGATAAAGTGATTTTTTTCATATAGATTAAATTTGTAAAATTCTCACTATAGTATAAGCAAAAATAGTCGTAAAAACTTAAAATTAATGAAAAATACTATAAAAATCATTAAAAATCAATGACTTATATAATTTATTTCGGTTTTATTTTATTTAAACGATTAAGGTATGCGGTTAGTCACGATATTACTTTTTCAAAAAAGTGGCTTAAATCGAATATTTGAAGCTAATTAACAAAAATAGGGTGGAATACTGTCTTTTTGAATGGTGAACACTATAAAAACTAATTAGCGCTTCTTTTGCTGACGAATTTTCCAGTTAGACGATATTTTAATTTTGGACTGGTTGACCATTTTTCTTTCCCATCTTTAAGGATGGGTGGAATAGTTAACTCAAAAAAACCAAAATCAACCAATGGTTTTAAAATTGCTTGCTTGAATTTTGACTTATTGGTTCTTTTTAAGATTTTTATAAGGTCGGCAGCTGTGTTTTCGTATGCACAATTCTTTAGAATTTTGACTTGGTCCTGGGTTATTTTATCGATGTTCATACTTAGTCCCTTCTTAATCCCTGGTGTGTCTTTTGGCCTTTTGTTATCAGTGTTTTCGTCGAATTCAAAACCTTGTTGAGATGACCCTGTTTTGTTAACAGTATTACGCTTAAGGTCTGAGTTCCATTTTGAATTTTGCTCGCCCTTTTCGTGTTCTACTTTCTTTTTGCGTCGACCAAACAGATTCATAATGATTTAAATTTAAGCTTGTTTTTATGTGGGACCGGTCAAAAAAACTTAATTTTTGACCAAATTATTTAGAAAAACCTATGTCTTGGATAACAATATAACAGATTATTGACTTAAAATTTGATCTAAAAATAGTTTTAAGCGGTCAGATTCTGGGTTTTTAAAGAAAGATTCTGGTTCGTTCTCTTCAATGATTTGCCCTTCATCCATAAAGATAATACGGTCTGCAACCTTTTTAGCAAAGCCCATCTCATGGGTTACACAAATCATGGTTATACCTTCTTTAGCCAATTCCACCATAACATCCAGCACTTCTGAGATCATCTCTGGATCAAGCGCTGAGGTCGGCTCATCGAATAGCATAATCTTAGGTGAGGTACACAAAGCCCTGGCAATAGCCACACGTTGTTGTTTACCACCACTTAGTTGGTTTGGGTACTTTTTAGCTTGGTCCTTAATGTCTACTCTGTCCAGCAACTGTAAGGCTTTATCCCTTGCAGCTTGTTTGGTTTCGTTGTGCACCCAGATAGGCGCTAAGGTTAGATTGTCGATAATATTTAGGTGTGGGAAAAGGTTAAAGTGTTGAAACACCATAGAGACCTCAGAGCGCACTCTCCTGATCTTCTTAACATCATCAGTAAGCTCTGTACCATCTACAACGATACTACCCTCTTGAAACTTTTCCAAAAAGTTAACACAGCGTATCAATGTTGACTTACCGCTACCTGATGGCCCGCAAACCACAATAATCTCGCCCTCTTTAACCTTAAGGTCTATATCCTTAAGTGCGTGAAAGTCGCCATACCACTTGTTAAGCGCATTAATCTCGATAATTTCACAGCAACCTTTCTCACCAACTTCTTTGTTTATTAATTCACTCATTGTTCTACCTATTTATGTTCAGTACTAAAACGTGTTTCTAATTTTTTTGAATATAGACTCATTGAATATAAAATCACCCAAATAACCATGGCGACAAATACATAACCCTCAGTATCTCTGCCTAGCCAACTAGAGTTACTGGTGGCCGCCCCTACGATTGCCAGCATGTCGAATAAGCCAATAATTAACACTAGGGTTGTGTCTTTAAACAAAGCGATAAACGAGCCAACAATATTCGGAATAGAGACCTTCAAGGCTTGTGGCAAAATAACCAGCACTGTTTTTTTCATAAAACTAAGTCCTGCGGCATCTGCGGCTTCATATTGCCCTTTAGGGATGGCTTGTAAGCCACCACGAATTACCTCTGCAATATAAGCAGTTTGGAATAAGGTAATACCAATTAAGGCTCTCAGTAGCTTGTCAAAGTCCATTCCTGCAGAGAAAAACAACGGCAGCACGACAGATGCCATAAACAAAATAGTGATTAGTGGTACGCCACGCACAAACTCAATATAGACCACTGAGATAAATCTGACAACGCGCATTTTGGATTGCCTTCCCAAGGCAAATAAGATACCCAGTGGAAAAGAGGCAACAATGCCAATAGCAGCTACCACAACAGTTAGAGTAAGGCCGCCCCACTTGTCAGTCTCAACAACTTCTAAGCCTAGTCCCCCATGAAGCAAAACAAAGGCAACAATAGGGTAGATCAAGAAAGCGCCAATAATATAATGCGCTCTATATTGTGACTTCTTAATTAGCGATCCAAACACCACAAGCCCTATGATGATGCCAAACATGGTGTTGACACGCCACAACTCCTCTTGCGGATAAAACCCATAAATAAACATCTTAAGGTTAGAATCAATAAAGGCCCAGCACGCACCCTCTCGACCACAAGAGTCATTGTCCGCAGTCAAATCAAAATTAGCATCAAAAATCATCCAATCTAAAATCGGCGGCAAAATCAAATAAATCAGATATAAAGCTATAAAAGTAAGTGCGGCGTTAGATAAAGATGAAAACAAGTTGTCTTTTAGCCATGAGAACGCCTTAGTTTGCGATTGTGGCGATTGTCTTGTTTCTTTTAACGGATAGATTGGCATAATGATTAATTACCTTTAATTTGCATTTTCTTGTTAAAGATATTTAAGATCATAGATATAACCAGCGATATCGTTAAGTACACCAACATCGTTAAGGTGATAATTTCAATCGCCTGACCGATTACATTCAAGACCGTGCCTGAAAATATAGTGACTAACTCTGTATAGCCAACCGCTGCCGCTAAAGAGGAGTTCTTGGTAAGGTTTAAGTATTGATTGATAATCGGCGGTATTGCCACTCTAAGTGCTTGAGGCAATATTACTAGACGCATTGCCCAGCTGTCTTTTAGCCCTAATGCTGCCGCCGCTTCTTTTTGGCCTTTGTCTACAGACTCAACACCTGATCGAATGGCTTCAGCAATGTAAGTAGCAGTGTAAACACTTAAAGAAAAAGCCAAAGCAAAAAACTCAATAGACAGATCAATACCGCCTTTAAAGTTAAAACCCTTTAACGCTGGATATTCTAATTGTGCACCAAAAACAAAATAAGCCACTATTGGTAATAGTAGAACAAGCCCTAGAAAGTGAGGAATAGTATTGGTTTTAATCCCTGTCTCATCATGCTTCTTATTACTGCGTTTTTTAATAAAAACATAACCAATAACACCGATAAAAAAGCTTGCAAGCACAATATATAACTCAAAGCCGGTCACAGGTTTGGGCAAATACAATCCTCTTGAATTGAGAAAAATAGTATCAAAGAAATTAATGCTATTTCTAGCAGAAGGAAGTGCATTAAGCGCTATTGAATACCAAAATAGGATTTGTAGCAAGATTGGTATATTTCTAAAAATCTCAATATAAATGGTTGCTATTTTTCTAATCAGATAATTATTAGATAAACGCGCAATACCAATAATAAGACCGATGATTGAGGCTAAAAATATACCTGTTATTGCAACCATTAAGGTATTAACAATACCCACATAAAACGCTTGTAGATTAGTTGATGCTGGAGAATATTCTAAAAAGAAATTATCATTGACAGCAAAACCCGCTTCGTCATTTAAAAAACCAAAACCACTTCTAATGCCTCTTTGCTCAATGTTAAGCATCAAGTTATCAAACGCTTGATAAGCAAAATAAGCGATAACAGCAACAGCTAATAGCTGAAATAAGACAGCTCTAACCTCGTTGTTATAAAGTAGTGATTTTAGTTTTGTAAACATAAGAAATCTTGATAAAAAAATGGCTAACCCAAGAGTTAGCCATTTTATGTTTTATTTAGATTTTATCTAAATGCTGGGGCATACAAGATACCACCTTTAATCCACAACTGGTTCACACCACGTGGAAGCTGGATCGGCGTTGACATACCGATGTTTCTCTCGAAACTTTCACCGTAGTTACCTACCTGCGCAATAATATTACGCGACCAATCTTTACTAAGGCCTAAACTTTCGTTAAGCTTGCCAGATTTTCCTTGCAATCTTTGTACGCCAGGGCTAGTAGAGGCATCATCAATCGTAGCAGAGGTAACACCTAACTCTTCTGCTTCAATCATCGCATTCAGTGACCATCTAACAATATTAAGCCAAGTATTATCATCTTTACGTACAACCGGGCCTAAAGGCTCTTTAGAGATAACGTTACCTAAAACTACCGCAGAGCTAGGATCTTTAAGGGTTGATCTAAGACCAGCAAGCTGAGATACGTCTGAAGTTAGCGCATCACAACGGCCAGCTTCAAAACCTGCTTTGGTTTGTGCAGAAGTATCATAAGTAACCGCCTTAAAGCTCATTTTGTTTGAACGGAAGTAATCGGCTAAATTAAGCTCTGTTGTTGTACCTGCTTGAATACAAAATGAAGCACCATCTAACTCACTTACATCATTAACACCTAATGATTTCTTAGCCATGAAGCCTTGACCATCGTAGTAGTTAACACCAGCAAAGGTAAGACCTAATGAAGTGTCACGAGTGTGCGTCCAAGTTGTGTTTCTTGAAAGCATATCGATCTCTCCAGATGATAATGCAACAAAACGCTCTTTTGCTGTTAACGGTACAAACTTAACCTTGTTAGAGTCACCTAAGGTAGCGGCTGCTACTGCACGACAAACATCGACATCGACACCAGACCAATGACCACTTGAGTCAGGGCTAGAAAACCCCGGTGTACCTGTTGATACGCCACAAGTTAAACTACCTTTAGATTGTACATCCTTTAAAGTGTCGCTATGGAATATACCTGCTTGCGCACTAAAACTACCAATAGTTAATAGTGATACAGCCGAAATTTTTAATAATTGATTCATAAACTTCTCCTCTCTTTTATATAAGTAAAAAATAAAAGCAACCCCCCAAGGAATTACCAAGTTTAAGTTTAACTATTTATTACTGTCTATGTGGATATTTTTTTGGAGAAAAGATAAAAAACCTAAAATCAACGTTACAGAAATAATAATTGATAAAGGCTTAAGGTGTGTCAGTGGTGAGTAAGAGCTGTAAATCGAAGCTAAAGCAGAGCTACTAATCAGTAATATAGATAGCGTTAATGGTGATTTAATAAGATGTAAAACTTGCATTTTTTCCTCCCCCAAGGTGTTTGATTGTAAGTTGTAGTTAGTGCAGTGTAACTGTAGTACTACCTAGTATCTTAGCCACAATTGAATGTGGTGAGCCAGCACTCTTGGCTGAAGCTCTGGCAAACCATTTGTTGGCTTCTTTTTTATTAGCCTCAACGCCTTCGCCTAAGTAATAAGCAAACCAAACCATGTATTGTGCTAATACATTGCCTTGATTTGCAGCACATTTGTACCAATAAAAAGCATGTGATGCATTCCTTTGAACGTGATCACCTGTTTGAAAAATATCAGCTAAAGCGTACTGTGCATCAGCATCGCCTGTGTAAGCTTTTTGTTGTAGATTGATAGCCTTAAGGTTTAACTTAGACTCTGCCAATAAATGTTGGTTCATTTGATTCATAACAATTCCCCTGATTTGTTGTTGATTTGAGTGAAATATACCATTACTTTTTTTGCATGTAAAGTCCTTTTTTTAATAAAAATTAACTATTAATTTTTTATAGTTAAATCAATAACTTATATGTATTTTATGGTACTTTTGCCACTATAGTTATTTTTTAACTAAAGTGAATGCCTAACACTAGTGGTAAAAAATAACTATAATGGGTAAAAAATACATGAAATTTAAGGGGTAAATGATGGGGTTAAAAACCAAGGATTATTTGGCTAAAGTGCGTAAAAAGACTGGGCTTTCAGACTATAAGATCGCCCAGAAATATGACATTAATCAGTCTAATTTAAGTAAATATAAATCAGGAAGAACAGCCCTATCTGAAACCCATGCTTGGCAATTTGCCAGTATTTTGGGTGTTAATCCTGCCGAAGTGGTGGCCAACACCAAACTTGAGCACGCAAAACTCACGGGCAATAAATCGAAGGCCATATTTTGGCAGGAACAGCTAGAAAACCTTTCAAACGGCTCAGAGCCTATCAAAATCAAACTTGCGCAAATTAACCCTATTGTGGGTGATTTGAATAATAACGCACAGACGATTATCAATCTAGCATTTGAGGCGGATGAGTCTGGCGCCCATTTACTGGTTTTTCCAGAATTAGCACTGATTGGTTATCCGCCGGAAGACTTATTATTACGTGAGGGTTTTATTGATCAGATTGAATCCACTATTGAGCACATACGCACCCAACTACCCCAAGACATCAGTATTTTGTTTGGTGCACCTGAGCGCGTTAAGGGGCGTTTGTACAACAGTGCTTACTTAATACAACAAGGTCATGTGCGCACCTATCACAAGCAGCGTCTGCCCAATTATGGCGTGTTTGATGAAAAGCGTTATTTTGAGCCAGGGACAGATTCATTTGTATTCGAATGTCAGCAAGTCAAAATTGGTGTGGTGATTTGTGAAGATGCTTGGGAATCATCACCTGTCGCTGCCGTAGTTAATCAAGGCGCACAAACTGTGATTAGCCTTAACGCCTCACCATTTCAACTAGATAAGCACTCGCAAAGAATTAAAACTATTCAGCAAAGAGTATCAGAAAACAACGTTAACTTTATCTATGTCAACGCTGTCGGCGGGCAAGATGAATTGGTTTTTGATGGCGGGTCCTTTGCAATGGATGCGAGTGGCAAAATCACACACCAACTGCCCTTCTTCCAAACCACAACCCACTCTTTGGACCAACCTATTTTGCAAGATGCTAACGAGTCCGTTGAAAAAACCATTTACGACGCCTTGGTGTTATCCACCAAAGACTACATCCAAAAAAATGGCGTGTTTAATGGCGCTGTCATTGGCTTATCCGGTGGTATTGATTCAGCGCTAACGCTGGCTATTGCAGTTGATGCTCTGGGCGCTGAACATGTGCAAGCGATTATGATGCCGTACGAGTACACCTCTAGCATGAGCCTTGAAGACGCTAAAGCTCAAGCCAGCAGCATGAAGGTTGACTACCATGAAATCAATATTCACTCGATGGTGGATAGCTTTAACGCACAGCTCAGTCCTTTGTTTGCAGGCGCTAAGGCCGACACCACCGAAGAAAACCTACAAGCCCGTATTCGCGGCACCCTACTGATGGCGGTTTCTAACAAATCTGGCAAGATTGTACTTACCACTGGCAACAAATCTGAAATGGCTGTTGGTTATGCCACTCTATATGGCGACATGTCTGGTGGCTTTGCCCCGCTCAAAGACATTGCTAAAACCATGGTCTATCGCTTGGCTAATTATCGCAACTCTATTGAATACGTGATTCCCGGACGAGTGATTGATCGTGAGCCCTCTGCAGAGCTCGCGCCTAACCAAGTAGATCAAGACTCTCTACCGCCTTACACAGAGCTCGATGCAATCTTAGAATTGTTTGTTGAACAAAAACAATCAATTGAGCACATAGTAAAACAAGGCTTTAATAAAGACACCGTAAAACGCATTAGTAACATGGTGCTTAATAATGAATACAAACGTCGTCAATCAGCACCAGGACCTAAAGTCAGTCAAAATGCATTTGGTAAAGAACGTCGCTACCCAATGACGTCTAAGTTTCAACCTTAGTACAATGGTCAAATATTTTTAACAACCCCTCGGCTTTGTGTTTGGTCTCTTCAAGCTCACGCTCAGCCACTGAGTCAAACACTATGCCTGCACCCGCTCTAAAGGTCAAAGTATCGTCTTGCTGAGTGATGGTACGAATCAGAATATTAAAATCCATTTTTCCATTACTACTAATGTAGCCCAACGAGCCTGTGTAGGCTTGGCGTGGCATTTGCTCTAATTCAGCAATAATCTGCATACAGCGAATCTTCGGGCAGCCGGTAATCGTACCGCCAGGAAACAAAGCTCGGATCAAAGCCTTGATGCCAACATCTGGCCTTAACTTACCTTTA
>JAQWRQ010000031.1 GCA_029243595.1 Gammaproteobacteria bacterium
GCATTAATTTTTGAGTTGTACTCAGTAGTAATACTGGTAATTTCATTTTCAAGCTGATTAACTTGATTGTTGTAAAAGAAGAAGCCTGAAATTAAGACAATCGTTAGAGAGATCGCTGCAAAAAGTGATTTGTTTTCCATAATAAATTCTCAAAATAAGGGTTTAATGATGTGGCGTATTATACACTACATTAATAAATATATAAGAGTATTATTATATTTTAATATAGATAATAAACAACTTTATTTTAACCACTTAGCAGCTTGCTTAGCATAATAAGTTAAAATTCCATCAGCACCAGCACGCTTAAAAGAAAGCAAAGTTTCAAGCACCACTGGGCGTTCATTGATCCAGCCATTTTGAGCGGCAGCTTTTAGCATGGCGTATTCACCACTCACATGATAAGCAAACGTAGGCATGCCAAAAGTCTGTTTGACTTGATGGACAATATCTAAGTAAGGCAAACCAGGTTTGATCATTACCATATCGGCGCCTTCTTCAATGTCTAAGCCCACTTCGCGGATGGCTTCATCTGCATTAGCAGGATCCATTTGGTAGGTTTCTTTACTAGACTCGCCTAGGTTTTTAGCAGAGCCAACCGCATCGCGGAAAGGCCCGTAATAATTTGATGCATATTTAGCTGAATATGCCAAGATATTGGTGTGGATAAAATCATGTTCTTCTAAGGCGTCACGAATCGCACCAATACGCCCATCCATCATGTCTGATGGTGCCACAATATCCGCACCAGCTTGTGCATGTGATAAAGCTTGCTTTACTAAAATCTCAGTGGTTTCGTCATTGAGTACATAGCCACTATCGTCGATTAGGCCGTCTTGACCATGCGTGGTGAAAGGGTCAAGTGCCACATCAGTAATAACTGCCAATGCCGGGTGGTTTGCTTTGAGCGCTCGAACAGCTTGCTGTGCCAAGCCATCATCATTAAAGGCTTCTTCTGCCCCGAGTGATTTTTTATCTTCCGACACTACTGGGAATAAAGCCACTGCCCGAATACCTAGCTCTACCAATTCACCCGCCTCAATTAGCAGTTGATCAATACTCAAACGCTCGATATCTGGCATAGAATCAATGCTTTGGCGTTGATTTTCACCTTCTACGACAAAGATAGGAAAGATTAAGTCGTCGGTGGTTAGTGTATTTTCACGCATTAATTCACGGGTATATGCGTGTTTTCTCATACGACGTGGTCTATGGGTTAAAATTGTCATCTTTAATTATTCTTAAGTTATTTCACCGAATTATACAACAATGAACCAATCAAGCGAAACCTTAACAAGCATGTCAAGCGTCAAAGAGGCGTTTATTCAGCCTTTTCCTAACTCTCAAAAGATTTATGTCGAGGGTTCACGAGCTGATATTCAAGTGCCAATGCGTGAAATTACACTAACAGACACCATTGGTGAACTGGCTGAAAAAAATGATCCTATTCATGTGTATGACACCTCGGGTGTTTACACTGATCCAAGTGTTAATGTTGATTTACGTAAAGGCCTAGACAGTATTCGTGAAAACTGGATTAACGAGCGAGCAGATACTGAAACACTAGAGGGCATGAGCTCAACTTTTTCTAATGAACGTCTTGATAATGCCGAATTAGACGAGCTACGTTTTGAGTTCTTAAAGACGCCTAGACGTGCGAAAGACGGCAAAAATGTCACTCAAATGCATTATGCCAAGCAAGGTATTATTACTCCTGAAATGGAATACATTGCCATTCGTGAAAATTGCAAATGGCAGGATTACAAAGACCAAATTGGCCAGCACAAAGGCGAGAGTTTTGGCGCTGAAATCCCAGATGAAATCACCCCTGAATTTATTCGTAGTGAAGTGGCCCGTGGCCGCGCGGTGATTCCGGTCAATATCAACCATCCTGAAACTGAGCCGATGATTATTGGTCGTAACTTCATGGTGAAAATTAATGGCAACATTGGTAATTCAGCACTCGGTTCAAGTATTGAAGAAGAGGTTGATAAGATGGTGTGGGGTATTCGTTGGGGTGCTGACACGATTATGGATCTTTCTACGGGTAAAAATATTCACGAAACACGTGAATGGATTATCCGTAACTCACCAGTTCCTATCGGCACTGTACCTATTTATCAAGCCTTAGAAAAAGTAAAAGGTGTTGCTGAAGACCTTACTTGGGAGGTATTTCGTGATACCTTAATTGAACAAGCTGAGCAGGGCGTAGATTATTTCACCATTCATGCGGGCGTTCGTTTAAAGCATGTGCCTCTGACTATTGATCGCATTACTGGTATTGTGTCTCGTGGTGGATCTATTATGGCTAAGTGGTGTTTAGCGCATCATACAGAAAGCTTTATTTATACGCATTTTGAAGATATTTGTAAGATTATGAAGCAGTATGATATTACCTTCTCTCTCGGAGATGGTCTTCGCCCAGGCTGTATTGCTGACGCCAACGATGCGGCGCAATTTGGCGAGTTAGAGACTTTGGGTGAACTGACTAAGATCGCCTGGAAACATGACGTACAAACCTTTATCGAAGGCCCTGGACATGTTCCAATGCAAATGATTAAAGAGAACATGGAGAAGCAACTTGATGAATGTGGCGAGGCGCCATTTTATACACTAGGTCCATTAACTACGGACATTGCTCCAGGTTATGATCACATTACCTCAGCCATTGGTGCGGCACAAATCGGCTGGTATGGTTGTGCGATGCTTTGTTATGTAACCCCTAAAGAGCATCTCGGCTTGCCAAATCAAGACGATGTTAAAGAAGGGATTATTGCCTACAAAATTGCTGCTCACGCCGCGGATTTGGCTAAAGGTCATCCGGGTGCGCAAATTCGTGACAATGCTTTATCTAAAGCACGTTTTGAGTTTAGATGGGAAGATCAATTTAACTTAGGCTTGGATCCAGATACGGCGCGTAAGTACCATGATGAAACTATGCCAAAACAAGCAGCAAAGACTTCACATTTTTGCTCAATGTGTGGCCCGAAGTTTTGTTCAATGAAAATCACTCAAGAAATTAAAACCATGGATGAAGCAGAAATCGCTAAGATTAATGCGATTCAAGTGGAGATGGATCAAAAATCGGCTGAATTTTTAGAAAATGATTCTGAAATCTATATGAAAGAAGGTACCTAACCCTCTATTTGGTTTTTTACTGAAATTTCTAGTTTTTTAAATTCTTTTAGGCAGCATTGCTTAGAGGGGTTAAGGTTTTCGCAGTTGCAGTAGTTATATTTGGTCTGAAACACGACAAAATCTTTTAAAACAGCGCCTTTTCCAGTTTTTAACGCTTCTAAGTAAGCATTTTCACTGATGTTAAAACAATAACACAGTGTTTTTTCATCGATTTTAGTATTGCAACAGCCCATTTTGGTATTTTCCTTTAAGATATTTTGAACAATTAAAGTTATAATTAAAGCTATTTTATTTATTTATTATATTTTATGAAACATATTCCTTATTTTTTTCTAGTGCTATTGTTATCAACTTTTTCAATAGCAGGTGTACATCCTTCAATGCCTTGGGTAGAAGTTAATTATCCGCAAGATCAAGATAAACGTTGGTGGGATGACGCCTGGTGGAAAGAAGGGCAGCTTCCTACACCTCAGAATTATAAAGTTTCTATGGAAGAAGTTAGTTATCTGGATGATGATGTTGAAGTTGAGGCGTATTTGTTTAAACCAGAGAAGCCTGGAAAGTATCCAGCCATATTATTCCAGCATGGTCGTAGGGGGTTAGACAGCTGGACTTTGCCAAGAGTTAAGCGTTTAGCAGCACGAGGGTTTGTTGTGTTAGCACCAGATATGTTCGGTACTTATATGGAGTCTAATTTCCCTGTTGAGCATAAATATATTTACGAAGAACATGTGGCAAAAGGTATTGATGTGTTACTACAACGTAGCGATATTATGGGGGATAAGATTTGTACTGTTTCACATACTCGTGGGGGCTATGTGACATTAAAAGCATTGGTCAAGCACCAAAAACAAAGCCAAGTTGCTTGTTATGTGTCGTTTTACCCTCATTGGCAAGATCCTAATGCCTCTGAAGTAAGACAAATCTACCAATATGCGTCAGAGCTAAATGAGCTAAATGTGCCGACAATGGTCTTTATTGGTGAATATGACCAATATCAAAGAATACGCCCAATCATGGCTGGTATTGATGTGTTAAAAAACAAAGGTGTTGATGCTGAGCTAATCATTTATCCAGGTGTTGGCCGTGGTTTTGACTTTAGGCCAGTACACGTGAGAACTTTTGCTGATGATTTAGCAACCAAAGATGCAGATCAACGAACAGCTGCGTTTGTTAGACAACATTTAAAGTAAAGCTTATTCTACGGGTGTAAGACTGATTCAACTTGTTTGATCAAGTTATTAACTGCCCCTTGTTGAGATTTAAAATATTGATTGGCATTCTTACCCAATGTTTTGACTTTTTTATCATCATCTAACAATTGAGTGATTTCTTTCAATAATTCATCGGCATTTTGCGCTTGAATGCTACCTTGTAGTTCAAGTAGGTCTGATGATATTTCGTGAAAGTTAAAGACATTCGGGCCGAATAGAATCGGCTTAGATAGTGCAGCAGGCTCGAGCATATTGTGCCCACCGGTATTATTTAAACTACCACCCATAAAGACAATATCAGCCACATCAAAATAAGGCATCATCTCGCCCATAGAATCGCCCAATAGCACTTGGCAGTCTGCACAAGGTTTGTTTCTAGAGCGTTTAGTCGCGCTAAGCCCATTTTTTTGTGCGAGTTCATACACTTCATTAAAACGCTCAGGATGCCTTGGAACAATCAGCATTAGTGCGTCAAAAGGTTTTTTCAAATAGGCATTAATAATATCTTCTTCTTCACCTTTGTGGGTGCTGGCAAAGATCACCACTTTGCGTTTACCAATCATGGTCTTTAATTTTTTACAGATCAGCTTATCCACACTTGGACTTTGGTCAAATTTAATATTACCGGCAACCATGACTTTGTCATTATTAACACCTAGGAGAATAAAACGATCAGCAGAGTTTTGGTTTTGTGTAGCAATCATTGTGAATTTGTTTAACGTTTGTTTGGCTAATGTCGGCGCAAATTTTTGATATTTTTCTAACGATCGTTGTGATAATCGTGCATTAACCAGCAAACTCGGTATGTTGTTTTTATTTAGCGCATGAATGAGATTGGGCCAAATTTCTGTTTCTAATAGAAGGCATATTTGTGGATTGATTTGTTTAATATAACGATTGACAATCAATGGTAAATCAAATGGAAAATAATAGTGTAGGACTTCACTTCGGTAATGATCTTTAAGCGCTTGTGATCCAGTCGGCGTGGTGGTTGTAACCAAAACTCGATGTTCAGGATAGTTATTAATCAATTGATCAATCAGTACAGTGGCTGCTCTAAATTCACCCACTGAGACACAATGCACCCAGATAACGGGTACTGGAATTTTATGAATAAACCCTAACCGCTCATGAATTCTTTGGCGGTAAGCAGGCGTTTTGATGCCTTTCATTAGTAAGCGCAATACCATAAAAGGTAAAAGCAAATATCCGACTAAGCTGTAGAGAGTTCGATTCATTGATAAAAGGTATAATACACGCATTGTATTTTAGTGGTTTTTAAAAGAGTTCCCATGAAATTTGTTGATTCTGCCAGTATTCGTATTGAAGCTGGCAAAGGTGGTGCAGGATGTTTAGGTTTTCGTCGAGAGAAGTATATCCCAGACGGCGGTCCTGACGGCGGTGACGGCGGTGACGGCGGCCATGTTTATTTTCGTGGTCAAGAAGGGCTTAACACACTGAGTGAATTTCGTTTTAACCGTTTGTTCAGAGCTAAAAATGGCCAACCAGGTCAAGGCCAAAATAAGCGTGGTAAGTCGGCTGTGCATTTAACAGTTGAAATCCCTTTAGGTACCAAAGTGTACGATTTAGAAACCGATGAACTCATTGGTGAAATGATTGAACATGATCAAGTTATGTTGGTCGCCAAGGGCGGGTTTCATGGCTTAGGCAATACACGTTTTAAATCAAGCATTAACCGTGCACCACGTAAAACCACACCAGGTACACCGGGTGAAGCGAGAGAGATTGGTCTTGAGCTTAGCATCATGGCGGATATCGGTTTGTTGGGTATGCCTAATGCCGGCAAGTCAAGTTTAATTAGACAAATCTCAAGTGCCCGACCAAAAGTTGCTGATTATCCATTTACCACCTTGCATCCATCTCTGGGTGTGGTGTCATTAAATGACACGCATATTGTTATGGCTGACATTCCTGGCCTGATTGAAGACGCTAGTGAAGGTGTGGGTTTAGGGTTTGAGTTTTTAAAACACCTTTCACGCGCTAAAGCATTATTGCATGTGGTGGATATTTTGCCAGCTGATGCGTCAGATCCTGCTCAAAACTATTCAACCATTGAAAACGAGCTAGCAAAGTACGATCAAGATTTGGCTAACAAGCCAAGGCTTTTGGCCATCAATAAAATGGACTTATTACCTGAGAGTGATAGGGATAAAATAGTGAAAGATTTTTTAAACAAAATTGACTATCAAGGCAAAGTGTTTAATATTTCTGCACTGAACGGTTTAGGCTGTAAAGACTTAGTATATGGGTTGTTTCAATTAGTAGAAGAAAATGGCTAAACAAAGATGGGTAATTAAAATTGGCTCTGCATTACTAACCAACGACGGCAAAGGGTTGGATGTGACTTCTATCGCCTCTTGGGTAGAGCAAATCGTTACTCTGGCTAAGCAAGATATTGAAGTGATACTGGTCTCATCTGGTGCAATTGCTGAAGGCATTAAACGACTAGGTTGGGACACGCGCCCAGATGATATTCATAAGCTTCAAGCGGCTGCAGCTGTTGGGCAAATGGGTCTCATTCAAACTTACGAATCTCTGTTTGCTAAGCACGATATGCATACCGCGCAAATTTTGCTAACGCATGACAACCTCACTAATGCTGATCGCTACGAAAACATCTCATCAACGCTTAATAATTTATTAGATTTTGGCACGGTGCCAATTGTTAATGAAAATGACACAGTTGCTACTGATGAAATTAAATTTGGCGATAATGACACTTTGGCAGCGCTGGTGGCTAATTTAGTTGGTGCGAACCAGTTGATTATCCTAACTGACCAAGGCGGTGTGTATGATGCTGACCCTCGTCAAAATACCGATGCCAAGTTGATTGACACCATTCGTGTAGACGATGAAAAACTTGAAAAAGTTGCTGGCCGAACAGGTGGCTCTTTAGGTTCTGGTGGTATGTACACCAAAGTATTGGCCGCTAAAAAAGCCGCTGAATCAAACACAACCACTATCATTGCTTCTGGTAAAGCACCAGATGTATTAACAAGATTAGCCGATGGCGAACACGTTGGCACATTAATCACTTGTTAGCTTATATAGGTCTGGGTTCCAATCTTAACAACCCAAAACAACAAATTAAAGACGCGCTGATTGCGCTTAACTCGACACAAGATGTAAAAGTGGTGGCCTTGTCTAGCCTGTATCAATCCAAACCCATTGATAACTCTGAGCAGCCTGATTATATTAATGCAGTTTGCCAAGTAGATACGCATCTAACTGCGCTAGAGTTGTTGTATGTATGTCAAGAAATTGAAACCAAGCAGCACCGCGTGCGAGAAAAAAAATGGGGTGCAAGAACCATTGATTTAGATATTATTCTTTATGGCGTGCAAGTGGTTGCATCAAAGCAGTTAATCATTCCACACCCTGAGATGATGAATAGAGCGTTTGTATTAGTACCATTGTCTGAATTAGAGTCGGATCTTAAAGTGCCGGTATTGGGCCCTTTACAAGCGTTGATTGATCAAATAAATACTTCAGAGTTAATTAAATTATGAAGATTAGTGATTTAAAAGCCTTTAAACAATCGGGTGAAAAAATCACCTGCTTGACAGCTTATGACGCCTCATTTTCTCGGTTGTTTGATGCGTGTGGTATTGATATTATTTTGGTAGGTGATTCGCTGGGTAATGTAATCCAAGGTGGTGAAAACACCCTTGGCGTTACCATGAAAGATATGATTTACCATACTCAGTCAGTAGCAAAAGGCATTCAAGATGCTTTGTTGATTGCTGATATGCCTTACCAGAGTTATGAAAGTGCCGATCAAACATTGGCGAATGCTCAGCGTTTGATTGATGCTGGCGCACAAATGGTAAAGTTTGAGGGTGGGCAAGAGCATAAAGATTCATTTGAGATTTTACAAGCCAATAACATTCCAGTTTGCGGACATCTCGGTTTGCAACCACAATCAGTGATTGAGATGAGTGGCTATAAAGTACAAGGCAAAGATGAGGCGAGCGCTAATCGAATTATTGATGATGCGCTGGCTTTAGAGGCTTTGGGTGTAGATGTGTTGGTGCTTGAATGTGTGCCTGCAGAACTAGCCAAGAAAGTTAGTCAGGCAATTTCTATTCCAACGATTGGTATTGGTGCGGGGGTTGATTGTGATGGGCAAGTGCTGGTGAGTTACGATATGCTTGGCATCAATACAGGCCACATGCCAAAATTTGTTAAAAACTTCTTAAAAGGCAATAGTGATATTCAAGGTGCTGTTAATGCTTTTATCGGCGCTGTAAAAAATCAAACATTTCCAGGCGATGAACACAGTTATTAGTTGCAAATTTCCGTGAAAACCCATACAACAATTCAATCACTACAAAGCACAATTGATAGTTGGCGTTCACAAGGTCAACACATTGCCTTTGTGCCAACCATGGGCGGTTTACATGCGGGGCATTTATCCCTAGTTGCACTTGCTAAACAAAAGGCTGATAAGGTTATAGCGAGTGTGTTTGTAAACCCAACGCAGTTTGGCGAGAATGAAGATTTTGGCCAATATCCTAATACATTTGAGCAAGACATAGCGTTGCTAGAGCAACATCAAGTTGATGGTTTATTCATCCCAAGTATTGAGCAGATTTATCCTCAGGGTTTAGACAGTGATATTAAAGTCGGAGAGATGGGCGATATTTTGTGTGGTACTTCTCGTCCAGGGCATTTTCAAGGGGTGGCGCAAGTAGTGCATCGTTTGTTTGATATTGTAAAACCTGATATGGCTATATTTGGACAAAAGGATTATCAACAGTTATTGCTAATCACACAGATGGCTGATCAGTATTTTCCAGAAATTAAGTTATTGTCACAATCAACCATTAGAGAACAAGATGGCTTAGCCATGAGTACGCGCAATCAATATCTGTCGATTGATGAGAGGAAAATCGCACCTCGCTTATATCAAGCATTACTTCAGGCTAAGCAAGATTATTTGGATAATGCACCGGTCGAAGTATTAACTAACAGGGCAAAAAATACCCTTTCAGAGGATTTTAAAGTGGATTATTTTGAAGCACTAGATGCAAATACCCTTAAGCAAATCACTGATAATACAAGTAAAATTGCGATATTATGCGCAGTCTATCTAGGATCAACTCGATTGATTGATAATATAATTTTTAATAAAGGATAACCATGTTTAATATTACTGACGAAGCTCTAACTTATGTAGCCGAATTATTTGCCCAACAAGGCGAAGAAGACTTAGGTTTAAAAGTCGATATTGAAAAAGCCGGTACACCAGCTGCTGCCGTGACTTTTAATTTTTGCTATTCTAAAGATTTAGGTAAAACTTATTTTAAATTTGAGTATGAAGGTTTTAATGCTTTCATTGACGAGAGTAATTTTGATTATTTAAAAGACTCTGAAGTTGCTTTAAAAGAAGAAGGCTCTACTAAGAAGCTCACCATTACTGCACCAAATGCTAAAGGCGAAGCGCCAAAAGACGACGCGCCTTTAGCAGAAAAAATCAAATACACCATTGCTGCTGAAGTTAATCCACAGCTAGCTTCACACGGTGGCTTTGTTGAGTTGGTTGAAATCACCGATGATATGGATGTTATTCTTAATTTTGGTGGTGGCTGTCAAGGTTGTTCTTCAGTTAAGTCTACGTTAGAGCAAGGTGTTGAAACACAGTTAAAGTCGCTTTTCCCGGAAATTAGATCAGTGCGTGATGTAACTGATCACTCGCAAAAAGAAAACGCCTATATGTAACTCGACAAAGGTTATGGTATAACTTTATTATGTTAACCACAATTAAAGCCAGCGCCAAAGATAGAAAAAGCGCAAAAACACCTCACGAACTATTTACCATTAATATGGTGATTATTCATTTGTTCTTTTCATTAGGGATGATTAAGTTGTTTAGCTTGTCAATGAACTCGGCTATTAGTACCTCTATCGCGATTTCTTTATGCATTATCGCTTATACTTTTTTTCGCACCAAAAAAACCAAAGAGAATGCCCCACACTTGGTGTACTTACACTGGCAGCTTTCACTGGGTCGTTATAAGCTTTTGATTGGCGCTTATGTGTTTTATTTTTTAGTTACTTCATTGTCGTTAGTTATTGGCACAGATGCGCCAGCCAGTATGGACGGCAGCAAGATTATAGATTCTATTTTAGATCTTCTGGGTGTGGTGCCATTATTTTTCGCTGTATTAGTTTCAATGGTGCTGGGCTCAGGGTCAATGTTTAATGCAGGGCGCGGAGAGATTGACCAGGCATTTATGCAAAAACACCCTCAATGAATGAATTTGATTTAATTGAAAAATATTTCAATTGGCAAACAAATAATCCAGATTTTTTAGGTGTTGGCGATGACTGTGCGCTTATTTCAATACCCGAGCAACATAAGCTAGCCACTAGTATTGATACGCTGATCGAAGGTGTTCATTTTCCTTCCAACGCTTCAGCAGCTGATGTTGCGCACAAAGCACTTGCTGTTAATTTGAGTGATTTGGCGGCAATGGGTTCCACACCTTTGTATTTTACTTTGGCGTTAACACTGCCAAATATTGATGAATCTTGGCTTAAAGAATTTTCATCTTCGCTTAAAGCTGTGTCTGAAAAATATAACATCTCTCTTTTGGGCGGAGACACCACTAAAGGCCATTTAAGTATTACGATTAATGTAACGGGTGCATTACCCAGAAATCAAGCGTTATTGCGTTCAGGCGCTAACGTTGATGATGTTGTTTTTGTTTCTAACACTCTTGGTGATGCGGCATTAGCGTGGCAAAAAATACAACAAAATAAAACACCGGGTGCAAAAATACTTAAAAAATTTAACACACCAGAGCCACAAGTATTGTTGGGGCAAAAACTTCTAGGGGTTGCTAATAGTTGCATCGATATTTCTGATGGGTTAGAGCAGGATCTTAGTCACATCCTTAATCGATCAAAGTTGGGTGCACGTATCGATATTAGTGATATTCCACTTAGCGATGAAGTACTAACGTATGTTGAAAACACTAAAGACTGGTGTTTGCCTTTAGCAGGAGGTGATGATTATGAGTTGTGTTTTACCGTATCAAAAAACAATATTGATCAGCTTGAATTAATCACAAAAGAACTGGATATTAAATTAACAAAGATTGGCGTTATTACAAAAAACCAAGATTTTGAAATTGTGGGTTTAAATAAGACTTGTACGTCTTATCAGCATTTTTAGATTTTTTTATCCTAAAATTTTCAAGTATTTTTCTTCTCCGCAAGGCGGATTTTGGAATTATGAAAGGAGTTTAGTTTAACCTAAATGACTAAATAATTTTAAAATCCAACGCAGTGGAGAGGGGGAAGACGCAGAAAATTAGACTTCTTTACGCTCTGCGATAGTTTTGCAATCGATACACTCGTCAGCAGTAGGGCGAGCCTCTAAGCGCACTAAAGAGATTTCAGTGCCGCAAGTTTTGCAATAGCCATAGTCACCTAATTCAATCGCACGCAGTGTTTTTTCAATTTTCCCAATTAGCTTTCTTTCACGATCACGTGTTCTAAGCTCTAATGCAAACTCTTCTTCTAGTGTGGCACGATCATTAATATCAGCAACCGGGGTAGAGTCTTCTTGAATATGATTAATAGTAGACTCAGCATCACTAATTAGCTGGTTTCTCCAAGCGTCTAACTTTGATTTAAAGTGCTTAGTTTGTCCTTCACTCATAAACTCTTCGTTTTTAGCGGGTTTATAAGCGGGAATATCTTGAAAATTAGGTTCTGACATAATGGTTGTTAATGAAAAAAATAATGTTTATACCGAAAGTGACTTAAAATAGCAATTTATTTCGTATATTTCTTATTATAAAATTATTTATGGCACTACAAGCACTTATTTTTGACGTTGATGGAACCCTTGCAAACACTGAGAGAGATGGGCATTTGGTTGCCTTTAATCTA
Source organism: Gammaproteobacteria bacterium (assembly GCA_029243595.1). Classification (GTDB taxonomy): domain Bacteria; phylum Pseudomonadota; class Gammaproteobacteria; order PS1; family Pseudothioglobaceae; genus Thioglobus_C. The sequence continues at coordinate 12,276 of JAQWRQ010000031.1, forward strand.
GCATTTGAAGAATTGGGGCTGGATTGGGTTTGGTCGAACGAATTGTATCACAAGTTACTCGATGTCACTGGAGGGCAATTACGTATCAAACATTATGTAAATGATTACAAGCCTGATTTTACACATGACGATTTAGATGCCTTTGCTGCCTCTGTACACGCACTTAAAACTGAGATTTATGTACGCTTGGTTAATGAAGGCAAGATTCCTTTAAGGCCTGGCGTAGAGCGTTTATTTCGTGAGACTAGAGAAGCAGGTTTAAGAATGGCTATTGCCACCACCACCACACCTGCCAATGTTGATGCGTTGATTACCAATACATTAGGACTTGAGGCGCTTGATTGGTTTGAGGTGATTGGTGCAGGCAATGTAGTGCCTAATTTAAAACCGGCGGGTGATATCTATCATTGGGTGTTAGAACAGATGAATCTTGATGCAAAAGATTGTATCGCCTTTGAAGATTCACGTAATGGCATTGTTTCAGCTACTGATGCAAATTTAAAAACATTAATCACTACTAACGAATATACTGAGACCCATCAGTTTGATGGGGCAATCGTTATTCTGAATAACTTAGGTGAGCCAAGCAAACCTTTTACGTTGATTGAGGGTGATGCCACTGACGCTACTTACGTAACGGTTGATTATTTAAAGGAGCTACATGCAGAGCATTGTTGATTTAGCTGACAATACCCGTGTTTATGACGTTGCTAGCGTTACGCCATTGAGCTTAGCGCATCAGCTGAGTGCGCGCACTAAAAACAACATCTATCTTAAGCGTGAAGACGAATTAGTCATTCACGCCTTTAAGTTAAGAGGTGCTTATCAAAAAATCTCCGGTTTAACCAAAGAACAAGCAGCCAAAGGGGTGGTAGCATCAAGTGCTGGTAATCATGCCCAAGGTGTGGCGTTGTCTGCTACTAAGCTCGGTATTGAATCAGTGATTGTGATGCCACTGTCTACCCCCAAAATTAAAGTTAATGCGGTCGAGCAATTAGGCGGAAAAGTTGTGCTTCATGGTGATGTGTATGATGATGCCTATCAATATGCCAAACAATTAGAGCAAGCCCAAGATTTGGTGTTTATTCACCCCTATGATGACATTGAAGTCATGGCAGGGCAGGCAACCATTGCTAAAGAACTATTAGAACAACTTCCAAGCATGGATAAAGTCTTTGTTCCTGTGGGCGGCGGCGGTCTTATTGCCGGTATAGCAACTTACATTAAACATTACGCACCCAATATTAAAGTCATTGGCGTTGAGCCAGAAGATTCGCCAACGCTTTATCAAGCCCTTAAAAAAGGTGAGCGTGTAATATTGCCCGATGTTGGTCGTTTTGCCGACGGTGTAGCAGTCAAGCAAATTGGCGAACAAACCTATCCAATTGTCAAAGCAGTGGTAGATGAAGTAGTGTTGGTGAGTAATGATGAAATTTGCGCCGCGATTAAAGACATCTACGAAGACATGCGCTCTATTGCAGAGCCTGCTGGCGCCTTGGCTACAGCGGGTGTAAAAAAGTACGTCGAACAAAATAACATTGAAAATGAAGACTTGGTTTCTATTGTCTCAGGTGCCAATGTTAATTTTGATCGCCTGCGTTATATCTCAGAACGTGCTGATCTTGGTGAGCACAATGAAGCTATTATTGCAGCCACTATTCCAGAGCAACCCGGCAGTTTTTTAAAGTTTTGTCAGTTGCTGGATAAGCACGCTATTACAGAGTTTAACTATCGTTATGCGCCTAATAGGCAAGCCCATATTTTTGTCGGCGTGGCACTTAGTGAAGGCTTAAGCGAAAAAGAAGCATTGATAGCCAAACTCTCACAATCATTTGATATTTTAGATATGAGTGACAACTCTATTGCTAAGACCCATATTCGTTATATGGTGGGCGGTCGTTCGGATGCTGATAATGAAGTATTGTACCGATTTGAATTTCCTGAGCGCCCCGGTGCCTTGCTTAATTTTTTAAAGAAAGTGGGTACAAATTGGAATATTTCTTTATTCCATTATCGTAATCATGGTGCAGATTTCGGCCGCGTGTTGATCGGCTTGCAAGTTGATGATGTTGCTCAGTTAGAGAATAATTTTGATGAGTTAGGTTATTTCTATCAAAACGAAACTGATAACAAAGCATATCAATATTTCCTTTAAAGCCTTTACTGCAAAAGACATTGGTCATGTCTTAACGATTGAACATTTGGTTTATGACTCGCCGTGGAGTCAGGCCAAGTTTACCGACAGTTTGAATAACCCAAAAACACTAGCAAACTTGCTGGTTGTTGACGAGCAAGTATTGGGTTATTTTATTGCTACACATTCGCCAGACTCGGCTGACTTACTTAATATCTGCATTCATCCACAGTATCAGCATCAAGGACTGGGTACTCAGTTGTTTGATTATTTAACCAAGCAGTTGCAAACCTTAAATCTTGATACGCTGTTTATTGAGGTGCGCGCATCCAATGAAACTGCATTTTTGTTTTACCAAAAACTTGGTTTTAAGCTTATTGGTTTACGCAAAAAATACTACTCAAACGGCGAGGATGCTAAAATACTACGTTTACAAATAACGTAGTTATTGGTTAAAAAGCTTGATCTGTTTATTTTAACCATGCAGTAGTCGATCATCTCAAAGGAAACACCATGTCACAACAATCTAAGATTATTTACACCCTGACTGATGAAGCGCCAGCATTGGCAACTTATTCATTGCTTCCCATCGTTAAGGCATTTACAGGCGCAGCAAATGTAGCGGTCGAGACTCGTGATATTTCTTTAGCTGCCCGCGTTATTGCTAATTTTTCTGACAGACTAACAACACAGCAAAAAATGAGTGACGCCTTAAGTGAACTGGGTGAGATTGCAAAATTAGCAGAGGCCAACATTGTTAAGTTGCCCAATATAAGTGCCTCTGTTCCTCAGCTAGAAGCCGTTATTGCTGAGCTTCAAGTGCATGGTTATGATATTCCAAATTACCCTGCCAACCCTCAGACTGATGAAGATAAAGCCATTAAGTCTACATTTTCTAAAGTGTTGGGTAGTGCGGTTAATCCAGTATTGCGTGAAGGTAACTCTGATCGTCGCGCACCGCCATCAGTTAAAAGCTATGCTCAGAAAAACCCACATTCAATGGGCGCTTGGTCGGCTGATTCTAAAACACTGGTTGCCAGCATGCCTGAAGGCGATTTTTACGGTTCTGAAAAATCAACAACCATCGATGATGCAACTCAGTTTACTATCCAGTTTGAAGGCATTGATGGTTCAGTTGAGGAGTTAAAATCTGCAGCGCCATTACAAGTGAGCGAAGTTATTGATACTTCTGTGATGAGTCAATCATCTTTAAGAGGCTTTTTAACTAAAGCCATTGCCGAAGCCAAAGATAAAGATATTTTATTCTCTGTACACATGAAAGCCACCATGATGAAAGTGTCTGACCCTATTATTTTTGGCCAAGCAGTCAGCGTCTTTTTTGATGACGTGTTTAAGAAGCATTCAGCAGTTTTTGCAGAGTTAGGGATTAATGCAAATAATGGTTTGGGCGATATACTTACCAAAATTAAAACGTTAGAGCCTAGCAAGAAATCAGAAATTGAAGATGATATTCAAGCAGTTTATGCCAAACAACCTGACGTGGCGATGGTTGATTCTGACAAAGGTATTACTAATTTAAACGTACCGAGTGATGTGATTGTTGATGCATCGATGCCAGCCATGATCCGAAGCTCGGGTCAGATGTGGAATAAAGAGGGTAAGCAGCAAGATACAATGGCAGTAATTCCTGATCGTTGTTATGCAGGTGTTTTTCAAGAAACCATTGATTTTTGCAAGCAACACGGTGCATTTGACCCTGCCACCATGGGCTCTGTTTCCAATGTTGGTTTGATGGCGCAAAAGGCACAAGAGTACGGTTCTCATGATAAAACATTCCAAATGTCAGTAGCTGGAACGGTGCGTGTCGTTTCTACAGATGGATTGGTATTACTTGAGCAATCAGTAGAGCAGGGTGATATTTTCCGTATGTGTCAGGTGAAAGATGCACCAATTCAAGACTGGGTCAAGCTAGCTGTTAATCGCGCCAGAGCTACCAATACACCAGCTATTTTTTGGCTAGATGAAAATCGTGCACATGACAATCAAATTATTAATAAAGTTAATCAGTACTTATTAGATTACGATACAAAAGACCTTGAAATTCATATTATGTCGCCACAAGCAGCCACCCGCTTTACCTTGAGCCACGTAAAAGCCGGTAATAATATAATTTCAGTGACAGGCAATGTACTTAGAGATTATCTAACAGACTTGTTTCCAATACTAGAGCTTGGCACAAGCGCCAAAATGTTATCTATTGTGCCACTGATGAATGGCGGCGGATTGTTTGAAACCGGTGCTGGCGGTTCTGCACCCAAACACGTACAACAACTAACGTCTGAAAATCATCTACGTTGGGATTCCCTAGGTGAGTTTTTAGCGCTAGCTGTTTCATTAGAGCATTTAGCTGATACATTTAACCTACCTAAAGCGCAAGTGCTAGCCACAGCCTTAGATGCAGCAACAGCTAAATTTTTAGACAATAATAAGTCACCATCACGTAAAGTGGGTGAGTTAGATAATCGTGGTAGTCATTATTATCTTGCTATGTATTGGGCGCAGGCATTAGCCACACAGACGCAAGATAGTGAGTTACAAGCTCAATTTACACCTATAGCAGAGGCCTTATCTACTAATGAATCCGTCATTGTTTCAGAGTTAAGTACAGCGCAAGGCGGAGTAGTAGATCTAGGTGGTTATTATCAGCCTGATGCAGAGCTACTTAACAAAGTAATGCGCCCAAGTCCCACTTTAAATACCATCATTAATTCTATATCATAGCATTAACATGTACTAATAGTGTTACAAAGCCTTGTTAGTGGTGTATTATCACTAACAAGTGGATTTTTAATCTTGCTTAAAATTATATATAAATAATAACTCTAGAGAGGAGAGACATATGAAAAACGTAACAAAAGCAATCGCAATCGCGACAGTAGTAGCAGCAACATCAGCGTCAGCATTTATGCATGACAATAATCGTGGTTGGGGTGGTAACAACTCTAACTGGGGTCCATTCTCAGGTGGTAACAACATGGGTCCATTCTCAGGTGGTTCTAACGCTGCTCCAAGTGGCGCTACTAACTGGGGTCCATTCTCAGGTGGTAACAACATGGGTCCATTCGGTGGTGGTTCTAACATGGGTCCTATGAGTGGCGCTCAAAACTGGGGTCCATTCAAGGGTGGTAACAACTGGATGAACAACACTGACTTCGGTTTAAACTTCGACACTAAGAACACAACTGATTCAAGTGCTTCTGGCGCGGCTGACGGTTCTGCTTCTGGTGCTGGTGATGCAAACGCTACAGGTACTGCAGACGCTTACGCTAAAGGTGTAGCAGATGCTACAGCTCAAGCACAAGCAGACGCTTACGCTAAAGGCTATGCAGACGCTATGGCTTCAGGCGCAGGTTCTAGCGCTCCCGCTGCTGCGAAGTAGTAGTTAGTTAGAAATGTATAAAAACCACCCGCAAGGGTGGTTTTTTATTGCCTGTTTTTTGTTTTAAATTAGTAAATCAAGGCATTTACATAAATTCCAGAATTTACAAAACCCCATCCAAACCTCGCTAAAACCCCACCCAAACCTAGTCATTTCCCCACAAAAACCTCATTAATAGTTCATTAAGACACTTTAATTAAACGATTTACACCCAGTTTCTGGTTATTTCCAGTCATTTTTGAGCGATTTTTGGCTACTTATCAAGCCATTTTGATTATTTCCAATATTTCTATATTTGTTAAAATCCTTTTGTAGTAGGGTTTTTAGATGTTATTGTCGCTTTATTGTAA
>JAQWRQ010000053.1 GCA_029243595.1 Gammaproteobacteria bacterium
CACCCTGAATCACGTTATTTTGGTGTGGCAAAGATCAATCAACAGCAAGTTGAAGATTACGCTAAACGCAAAGGTGTTTCTGTTGAAGATGCAGAAAGACTACTGTCGCCTAATTTAGAATAGCGCTATTTAGAGTGAATACACTCAATGAGTCGCTCTACCTGACGTGTACAACAGCCATTACCACCAGTTGCAAAAGTAAGGTTTCTAACTTCTTCTACGGTTGTAGCACCATTAGCGATCGTGTTAATAACATCCATTTTTAACACCTCATTACAGATACACAGGTTCTTGTCTATATTCCGTTTAAGGATATCTGGTAATTTATCTAAGGGATTTTTAACAACGTTAGACTTCAACGCATTTAACCTACGAGTTAACCTCTACACTGCGTAAGTCTTTAGCTAACTGATCAAGTGATGAGTTAATTAGCTTAAAAGCGCCTTCAGCTCCATATAACTTAGCAATTTCAAGCGCTTCGTTAATAACGACTTTGTAAGGCACTTCGATGCTATTTTGCAGCTCGTACGTACCCAAATAAAGCACAGCGTGTTCAACAGAGCCCAACTCATCGGTTTCTCTAGAGATCGTGGGTGCAATGAGTTCGTCTAATTCAGTTCTATTTCTTAAGATGTTAAGAAATAGGTTGGAAAAGAATGCTTTGGAAATCTTGCCTTCTTTTTGATTAAGGAACTGCTGTTCAATTTGCAACACTTCGCCACCCGATACAAGGTATTGATACACTGCTTGGACTACACGCTCGCGCGAGCGTTGTTTTGAGGTTTTAAAAGCCATAATCTAAAACGCTTGGCTGTCAGCCTGCTTCATTAAATAAAGCATTTCAATCATCGCCATGGTGGCTTCTTCACCCTTGTTGCCTTTGTAACCGCCTGCACGGCCAATGGTTTGGTCCATATCAAGCGTTGTCAGTACACCAAATGTGGTTGGAATTTCATATTGATACGACACCTCAGCAATGCCTTTAGAACATTCATTGCAAACATACACATCATGTGGTGTCTCACCTTTAATAACTGCACCCAATGTTACGATACCGTCGTATAGGTTTTCACTAGCTATTTTTTGCCCAGCTAAACGCTTAGCCAATAATGGAATCTCAAAAGCACCTGGCGCATAAAAGACGTTAACGTTGTTTTTATTAATACCGTATTTGACTAAGGTTTCTTGTGCGGCAGCTAGGAGTTTGTCACCAATATCTTGGTAAAAATAACCCACAATAATAGCAACCTTACTGTCAACTAAAAAATCTTGATTGGCGTTACGGTCAAATTTAAAATTCATTATTTTCCTTGTTTTTGGGTGTCAACGTATTCAACTACTTCTAAGCCAAAGCCTTTAAGGCCGTGCAGCTTTCTAGGGCTACCAAGGATCTTCATTTTTTTAACACCTAAGTCAGATAAGATCTGCGCACCAACACCGTAAGTCTTAATATCATCACCACCTATATCTCGGGCAACAGAGTCAATATTTTGCAAGATTGATTTATCAGTTTGTTTTCTTAGTAACAAAAACACGCCGGACTCTGCCTTTGCAATGTGACTTAATGCTGAATCTACATTAAAGCCAGCTGAGCTTTCTTGCAAAACATCTCTAAAAGTGTCTTCCATGTGTACACGCACACATGTGATACTGTCATTGGTGATATCACCTTTAACCAAGGCTAGGTGTGTTTCGTTGTGAATACTATCAAGGAATGAAACCAGTCTAAAAGTTGCGTGCTCAGTTTTAAATTCACGTTCATTAATACGCTCAATGGTTTTTTCGTTTTCAACGCGGTAAGAAATTAAATCTTCAATCGTGCCCCATTTAATATTGTGTTTTTTAGCAAAAATTTCCAAGTCATCACGGCGCGCCATTGAGCCGTCTTCATTGAGAATTTCTACAATCACAGAGGCTGGCTCGAAGCCTGATAGGCGCGCCAAATCACAGCCCGCTTCAGTATGGCCCGCACGAATTAACACACCACCTGGCTGCGCCATCAAAGGGAAAATATGGCCCGGCTGTACGATATCGCTCGGCTTAGCATTTGGCGCTACTGCATCCAAAACTGTCTTGGCTCTATCGGCAGCTGAAATACCAGTGGTTACGCCTTCTACCGCTTCGATAGAAACGGTAAAGTTGGTACCATTGGCGTCGTTATTTTGTGCCACCATGAGCGGCAAATTAAGCTGCTTACAGCGCTCTTGAGTAAGGGTTAAACAAATCAAGCCACGACCGTGAGTCGCCATAAAGTTAATATCTTCTTTGGTGCAAGTGGCTGCAGGAATAATTAAATCACCTTCGTTTTCACGATCTTCATCATCCATCAAGATGATCATTTTGCCTTGTTTGTAGTCTTCTAATATTTCTTCAATCGTTGCTTTCATGATGATTTGTTATTGTTTAATAATTGTTCAAGGTGTCTGGCAATTAAATCAACTTCAAGGTTGACTTGGTTGCCGATGCTTAATTGACCTAATGTTGTTGCTGTTAATGTATGTGGAACAATGTTGACATCAAATACATTAGCATCAATACTGTTAACCGTTAAGCTCACGCCATTAATGGTGATCGAGCCTTTTCTGGCAATATATTTTACCAAATTCTGCGGAGCACTTATTTTAAAACGCGTTGATTCGCCTTGGATGGCTCTATCCACTACCTCACCCTGTCCATCAACATGACCACTAACCAGATGACCATCAATACCTTGATTAAGCTTCAAAGCTTTTTCAAGATTAATATCATCACCTACAGATAAATCACCAAAAATAGAACAATCTAGTGTCTCTTGTGAAAGGTCCGCTTTGAAGCTGTTATCAGTAATTTCGATCGCGGTTAAGCACACACCATTTACGGCAATACTATCACCAATAGCGACATTGGAAAAATCTAACCCATCTGAGGCAAAACTAAACACCGCACCTTTGTCGTGCGTATCTTTGGTTTTGATTTGACCAATGGCTTGAATAATGCCTGTAAACATAAAGAATGTTAACTATATTAAAGAATGCTAATTTTACGCTAATTGTTACAGTAACTCTTTGTTTTCAAAGCAATAACAAAAACTCGCCCCTAGTAGTACGATTATCCATGCCAAGTAAACCCACAGCATAACCAATAGCAGTATCGATAAAGTACCGTAAATCAGCTCATAAACTGGAAAGTACTGGATATAAGCAAACATGGCGTATTTAATGACTTCCAAGCCTATTGCTGCAATCACACCAGCTTTAAGTGCATTTGAAAAACGTACGCTTTCTAGCGGTACTGCATAATACAAAATTGCAAAACCTAAACTAGACAAAACAAGGGGTGCTACAAATGGCGCGTAACCAGCCATTGGTAATTGATTAAAAAGCTCTAATGCCATTACGTAAGAGCTAAAAAACAGTGACGCGCCAACAAAAATAGGCCCTAAGAAAAGTACGAATAAATAAGAAATCAAGCCCTGCATCCAATGACGATGATGTGCATCGTGCCACATTGAATTAACGCGTTTATCTACTTCATACAAAAGCAACATCACTGCAAAAACTAAAAAACCTGAGGTTAGGCCTTTAAGCGCTTGTGCTTGAATAATAAATTGCTGAACGTAGTCTTTAGCCGCGTCGTAATTTTGCGGCAACAGCTGGGTGAATAAAAACTGCTCTAGGTGTTGCTGAAAATCAACAAAATACGGCGAGAGGGAAAAAACACTAAGGCCCAGCGCTAAACCAGGCACAACAGCAAACAAGGTGTCGAATGACAGTATTGCAGCGGAATCAAAGCCTTGACGCTTAACAAACCTTTTTAATACTGCTGTAATCATTTTATCCTTGTGATTTTAAGTAGTCCTCATAGTTGCCAGAATAGTAATGCATACCATCTTCCTTAAGCTCTACAACCTTTGTAGATAATGATGAAACAAACTCTCTATCATGACTGACAAAGATAAGTGTACCCTCATAATTATCCAGTGCAAGGTTAAGTGCCTCGATTGATTCCATATCAAGGTGATTTGTTGGCTCATCCATAATCAAAACATTTGGCTTTTGCAACATTAGCTTTCCAAATAACATTCTGCCCTTCTCACCACCAGAAAGTGATTTAACACTCTTGATGATGTCATTTTTACCAAATAGCATTTTTCCAAGAATACCGCGCATCGCCTGAATATCATCTTTCTCACTTTTGAATTGACTCATCCAGTCTAGCACGGTCATATCTTCTTCAAAATCAGCAGTATGATCCTGTGCATAATAACCAATATTTGAGTTCTCACTCCACTTGATTTTGCCTTTATCGGCTTCGATTTCACCCACTAAAGTGCGTAGCAAGGTGGTTTTACCAATACCATTTTGACCAATAATAGCGACACGCTCACCTACTTCAAATAAGAATTCGATGTCTTTAAGCACATGAAGGTCGTCGAAACTTTTATTAAGACCTTCAACTTCTAATACGTTTCGGTGAAGCTTGTTTTCTTGGTTAAAAATAATGTAGGGACTCACTCTTGAAGAAGGTTTAATGTCATCAAGTTCGATTTTTTCAAGTTGCTTTTGACGTGATGTTGCCTGCTTAGCTTTAGAAGCATTTGAAGAAAAGCGAGAGACAAAATGCTTAAGCTCTTTAATTTTTGCTTCTTTTTTAGCGTTATCATTCTGCATTTTTTCTTGAATGGCGGTCGATGCAATCATAAATTGATCGTAGTTACCCGGGAAGGTATTAAGTGAGCCATAATCTAAATCAGACATGTGCGTACAAACACCGTTTAAAAAGTGCCTGTCGTGAGAGATAATCACCATGGTGGCTTTACGCTCTCTTAAAACGTCCGTTAACCAACTGATAGAGTTGATATCCAAGTTGTTGGTTGGCTCATCTAATAATAAGATTTCAGGGTCAGAAAACAATGCTTGTGCAAGCAAAATACGTAATTTCCAACCAGGTGCGATTTCACTCATTAAACCGTAATGCTGCTCTTCAGGAATATCTAAGCCTAATAGTAGTTCGCTGGCTGAAGACTCAGCCATGTAGCCGTCCATCTCGGCAAACTCCATTTCTAACTCTCCGACCTTAATGCCATCTTCGTCGCTCATTTCTGGCAAAGCATAAATTCGGTCTCTTTCTTTTTTAACTTCCCAAAGCTTTGAGTGCCCCATGATCACTGTATCAACCACACGGAATTCTTCAAAAGCAAATTGATCCTGACGCAAAATACCTAGACGCTCGCCATCGCTGATACTAACCGTGCCACCAGAAGGCTTTAACTCGCCAGTTAAAATCTTCATAAAGGTTGATTTACCACAACCATTAGCGCCAATCAAGCCATAACGATTACCGCCTTGAAACTTAATAGAGATATCTTCAAATAGAGGTTTTTCACCAAATTGCATAGTGATATTAGCAGTAGAGATCATAATAGCTGGGTAAATTTACAAAAAGCAATATTATCCCCTAATCACGATAAAAGCTCAACTAATAGCAATTGGTTTTAGGGTATAAAATATAAACTCTTTAGTTATCCATATTACAAGATCAATGTTTAATAGAACTGGCCAATCTCCCGATATAAAACTACTGGTCACTATTGTGGTTTTAATCGTCTTTGGCTGGATCATGTCCTTTTCTGCTTCGCTTGCACACTTTGACAGCTACTCCTACGTTAGCAAACAAGCGGGGTATATTGTGCTTGGATTTATTGCTGGTTTTTTTGTTTTAATAACGCCACTTTCATTTTTTAAACACCACTCAAAAAATCTATTTATTTTTACTTTGGTTTTGCTGGGTATTGTTTTACTGCCTGATCCAATCGGGTTTGAAGCTAATGGCTCGCGACGTTGGATTAATTTTGTTGTTTTCAAGTTTCAACCCTCTGAAATGATGAAACTAACCATGATTTTATTTATGGCTGGTTTTTTAATTCGACAAGAAAAAGAAGTAACTGGCTCTTTAACCGGTATAGGAAAAACCCTAATTATTGTTGCCTCATCTGGATTGTTGACCATGTTGGAAACTGATTTAGGTGCTACCATCATTATTACACTTGCTGCATTTAGCATGTTGCTTGTTGCCGGCTCTTTTATTAAAGAATTAGTTATAACTGGTGTTGGTCTTTTTGGTGCTTTTGGTATCTATGTTTATCTGGACCCAGTTAGATTGGAAAGGCTACTTGCATTTTGGCAAACGGACTTGTGGATCAATAACAGTGATAAAGTACACCAAACTAAACAAGCCTTAATTGGTATTGGTAGAGGAGATTGGACCGGTACAGGCTTGGGCGCTGGCATTCAAAAATACACCAAACTACCTGAGTCTCATACAGATATGATTTTTGCAATTATTGGTGAAGAGCTCGGTGTAATTGGTATGCTGTTTGTTTTATTTAGTTTTGCTTATATTATTAACAAAGGCTTTAACATTGCCAAAGAAGCGCTTAAGCATGGCAGAAAATACAGCTCTTACGTGGCGTTTGGCATATGCACTTGGTTTTCGATGCAAATTGGTGTGAATATTGCCATGAATCTTGGCCTTATTCCAATTAAAGGATTTACACTACCACTTATCAGCTATGGTGGTAGTAGTATGATTTTTTCTATCATTGCACTGGCAATCATTCTAAGAATCGATATGGAAAATAGAGCGCCTTACAGTAAACAAAGAGATTATGTCTAAAGAGAAAAAGACAATTTTGATTATGGCGGGTGGCACAGGTGGGCATATATTTCCGGCCTTGGCCATTGCTAAAGAGCTTGAGCGGCATACTGTTAATGTTAAATGGCTAGGCTCAAGACGTGGTATGGAAAACACACTAGTACCTAAACATAATATCCCATTACACACAGTCAGCGCAGTTGGCTTACGTGGAAAAAACATAGTGGCACTTATTAAAGCGCCCTTCTTGTTAAGCCTTGCCTTTATCCAAACAGTACGTGTGTTTGCCAAAGTAAATCCTAGTGTTGTGCTTGGCATGGGTGGCTTTGCTTCAGGAATTGGTGGTTTGGTAGCTTGGTTGTTACGTGTGCCACTGGTCATTCATGAGCAAAATTCAGTGCCTGGCACTACTAATAAACTTTTACTAAAAATTGCTACTCAAACTTTTCAAGCGTTCGACAATACGTTTGATCGATCAAGTGATGTTTTAACTTCTGGCAACCCAGTATTGTTTAAACCTAAAAGGAAAAATACTGGCAATAAAAAACTCAACTTATTGATTGTGGGTGGTAGCTTAGGCGCTAAACCGATTAATGATATTGTTACCAGATTAAGTATCGATATTAATATTTGGCACCAAACTGGCAAGCAACACTTGGATACTGTTAAAACTCAATACAACAATAAAAACGTAAAAGTAGTGGCATTTATTGATGATATGGCAAAAGCTTACGCTTGGGCAGATATCGTGCTTTGTCGTGCGGGTGCGATGACAGTGTCAGAGCTAATGTTGGCAGCAAAACCCAGTATTTTGATCCCCCTGCCTCATGCGATTGACAACCATCAATTTTATAACGCTAAAATCCTCTCTAGCCATAACGCAGGCATCTTAATTGAACAAGAAGATTTAAGCCTTAAATTGCTTGAAAAAACGCTGTTAGATATTAGTGATTCACAGATTCAACAAATGTCTGAGAATGCAAGGCAGTTAGCCAGGCCAGAAGCGGCAAGGGTGGTTAGTGACTACTTGCTTGGGATTGGTTAATACCTAATTTAGTGAATAAAGCTTGATCGGTATTGGTATCTGGATTATCAGTCGTTAAGAGCTGCTCACCATAAAAAATAGAATTAGCACCTGCAAAGAAGCACATGGCTTGCATCGCTTCACCCATCTCGGTACGGCCTGCTGATAAACGCACCACCGATTTTGGCATCATAATGCGCGCAACAGCAATGGTACGAACAAACTCACTCTCAGTTGGTGGTGCAACTTTTTCAAATGGTGTACCGGGGATTGGTACCAAAAGATTAAGCGGCACACTATCAGGGTGGGCTTCTAAATTAGCCAAAGACCTTAACATAGAAGCGCGATCAGTCTGCCCTTCTCCCAAGCCCAAGATACCGCCACTACAAACATTAATATCAGCATTTTGGACTGATTCTAAGGTATCTAAACGATCTTGAAACGTACGTGTGGTAATCACATTAGCATAGTTTTCTTCTGAAGTATCGAGATTGTGGTTGTAATAATCCAAACCTGCTTCTTTTAAAGTAAAGGCCTGTTCTTGCGTTAGCATGCCTAGCGTCACACAAGTTTCCATACCCATGGCTTTAACACCCTGAATCATTGGGATTACTTTATCCAAACTCTTATCTGTAGGGTTGCGCCAAGCAGCGCCCATACAAAAACGTGTGGCACCCTTGTCTTTAGCCTCTTTAGCTTGATCAAGCACCAGATCAATTTCCATGAGTTTTTCACGCTCAAGGCCAGTGTCGTATTTAGAACTCTGCGAACAATAAGAACAGTCCTCTGGGCAGGCACCGGTTTTAATATTAAGCAAAGAGCTTACTTGTACATAATTTGGATCAAAATTATCTCTATGAATCGTATGTGCTTGAAATAATAAATCATTAAAAGGCAGTGCAAATAAAGCCTCAACTTCTGCAAGTGTCCAATCGTTTCTAAGTTCTGTCATAATATTTAAATGTAATTTTTAGCGTTATTTTACGCCTCAGAAACAAAAAAGGCCGTGCAAATGCACGGCCTTTTATGATTCGAAATTAAATATTACAAGCTGTAATACATTTCGTACTCAACCGGGTGAGTTGCACAACGAAGTGCTGTTACTTCTTCCATCTTAAGATCAATATAAGAATCAATCATGTCGTCAGTAAATACACCGCCAGCTGTTAAGAAGCCACGATCTGCATCAAGAGCCTCTAGTGCTTGATCAAGTGAAGATGCTACTGTAGGGATCTTAGCTTTGTCAGCTTCTGACAATTCATATAGATCTTCTGTCGCAGGCGCACCTGGATCAATTTTGTTCTTAATACCGTCAAGGCCGGCCATTAACATTGCAGAGAATGCAAGGTATGGGTTAGCCGTTGGATCTGGGAAACGTACCTCAATACGCGTGCCTTTAGGGTTTGCAACAAAAGGAATACGAATCGCAGCAGAACGGTTTTTAGCAGAGTATTGTAAAATCTCTGGTGCTTCAAAACCCGGAACTAAACGCTTGTAAGAGTTAGTTGATGCATTACAAAATGCATTTAACGCTCTTGCGTGCTTAATAATACCACCAACATAATGTAGAGCCATTTCACTTAAGTTACCGTAAGCACCTTCTTGATAGAATAAGTTTACGCCGTCTTTAGCAATTGATTGGTGAACGTGCATACCGTTACCGTTGTCACCAACGATAGGCTTAGGCATAAATGTTGCAGTCTTGCCGTATACGTGTGCTACGTTTTGAACACAGTACTTAAGGATTTGAGTCTCGTCTGCTTTTTTAACCAGTGTGTTAAATAATGCACCGATTTCGTTTTGACCTGCTGTACCCACTTCGTGGTGATGTACTTCAGTTGTAACACCCATGCCTTCGATTGCTAAACACATCTCAGCACGTAAATCCATCATTGAGTCAACTGGTGGTACTGGGAAGTAACCGCCTTTAACGCCTGGACGGTGACCTGTATTGCCACCATCAAAATCGCTACCAGATTCCCAAGCCGCTTCTTCAGAATGCACTGAATAGCTACATGAGCCCATAGTATTGTCGAACTTAACCGAATCAAATACAAAAAATTCTGGTTCATTACCAAAATAAGCAACATCACCAATGTTTTGATCTTGCATGTATGCTTCAGCACGCTTAGCAATTGAACGAGGATCTTTTTCATAACCCTTCATGTCTTCTGGCTCGATAATATCACAACGAACAATCAGTGTAGACTCTTGAGTGAACGGGTCCATAACGCACGCATCTAAGTCTGGCTGTAGAATCATATCTGATTCATTAATATCTTTCCAACCAGCAATTGAAGAGCCATCAAACATTTGACCTTCTTCAAATTTATCAGCATCAACTTGGTGAGCTGGAACACTTACGTGTTGCTCTTTACCTTTAGTATCAGTAAAACGGAAATCAACGAATACAACTTCGTTTTCCTTCATCATCTTCATTACATCTTTAGCAGACATATCTTCTCCTTTTTTTAACTATTTAATTTGCTGACAGTCATTGTCAAACAGAGCTCGCCATTACGATCAAAATTCTTGTTTTTTTATTGTTATATTATGAAAAACTGTTATTTACAATAAAAACAGCGACTTATTCTACCCTATTTTCTCTACAAGTAAAATAATCTCATCAGTTTTTTCATGAATTTCAACGACTTTGTGGCCATGCACTTTACACCAAGCAGGTATGTCATGTAGTACGCCCGGATCCGTAGCAATCATCTCAATTAAATCGCCATTATTGATGGCGTTAATCATCTCACCTAAACGTATTACTGGCATCGGACAAAGTAGGCGTTTAGCGTCAATAGTGTGCTTCATCTTTTTTTTCTCCACTCCCAAGCCTTGCTTGTGAGTAAAAATTTATAAATTAATATCAAGCCAATCTTGAGGCTTGATATAGCGTTCATACAGCTCGTGCTCGGGGGTGCCAGGCTCGGGGGTGTATTGGTATTCCCAGCGTACAAGTGGTGGTAACGACATAAGAATTGACTCAGTGCGGCCACCGGTTTGTAGGCCAAACAAAGTGCCACGGTCGTACACCAGATTAAACTCTACATAGCGGCCACGACGGTATAGCTGAAACTGTCTTTCATGATCACCAAACGGTGTGTCTTTACGACGTTCAACAATCGGTCGATAAGCTTTAATATAACTATTACCCACACTTTGCATAAAAGCAAAACATTCATCAAACCCACCTTGGTTAAGATCGTCAAAAAACAAGCCACCAATACCACGCTGTTCATCACGATGCTTCATGTAAAAATAATCATCACACCATTTTTTATATTTTGGATACACCTCGACACCAAATGGATCACAAGCATCTTTAGCAGTTTGATGCCATAAAATCGCATCTTCATCAAAACCGTAATAAGGGGTAAGATCAAAGCCACCACCAAACCACCAGATAGGGTCTTCACCTTCTTTTTCTGCAATAAAGAAACGCACATTGGCATGTGAAGTTGGCACATATGGATTGTGCGGGTGGATCACCAATGAGACACCTAAAGCACTAAAGCTACGCCCTGCTAACTCTGGGCGTAATGCTGTCGCTGAAGCCGGCATGTTGTCGCCATGGACGATAGAAAAGTTAACGCCTGCTTGTTCAAACACAGTGCCATCAGTCAGTACACGGGTAAGGCCGCCACCAGCACCGTTTTCTTTTTCCCAGTTGTCTTTGATAAAACTGGCTTTGCCATCTACTTGCTCTAATTGGTCGCAAATATCTTGTTGCAAACCTAATAAATAAGCCTTAACTTGGTCGATCATCTGAGTTGCTCTCCAGTGTCTAAATTAATTATTCTTGATGGTGGGTTATTATAGTTTCGTGGTGCGATGATAAAATCTAATTCTTGCTTAAAAAATACATTCAACTGCAACACGCTAGTTGCGCTATTTTTACCGCTAATATTGGCACTGGTAGAAACCAAAGCGCTGTTGCTTGCTTGACATAGTTTTGTAATCAAAGGGTCGTTAGTCAGCCTAAGGGCAATGGTATCAAACTCGCCAGTCAATAACTTAGAAGTATGTTGATTGGCTTCAAGTAAATACGTTGTCGAGGTGTTGCCTACTTTAATTTTATCCAGTTTTGATGCGTCTTCCACGTAACCATGAAAGTGTCTCACGTCACTAGCCAATAAAATCATCCCCTTATTAATTGAGCGATGCTTAAGTTGCAAAATACGCTGCATAGATTGCTCAAAACAAGGCAAACAAGCCAAGCCTTGAATGGTGTCAGTTGGGTGTGAAATCACCCCGCCTGCTTTTAAATGCTGCACTGCTAATCTGGCTTTAAAGCTCATGATGTTTTTTTGGCTCTTGGGTGGCATTGATCATAAACTTTAGAGAGCTCTAAAAAATCAAGATGTGTGTACACCTGGGTTGATTTAATACTTTCATGACCCAAAAAATCTTGCACAGAACGCAGGTCGTGGCTTGATTGTAAAAAGTGTGTTGCTGCTGCATGACGCAACATGTGTGGATGTACATTAATTTTAATACCAACCTCAAGCGCGCGTTTTTTTACCATTTCTTGCACGGCTCTCACGCTGATTCTAAGCTGTCGATTATTTAAAAATAGGGCTTCTTTGATAGTATCTACTTTTTGTAAATAATGGCCAATCGCCCTTTGGGCAGATTCACCTAATGGTGTATGACGCATCTTACTACCCTTACCCATCACACTCAAAAACCCTTGTTCATTATCAATATCGCTCACATCAAGGTTAACCAGCTCTGAAACACGAAGCCCACACGAATAAATAACTTCAATAATAGCCACATCACGAAGCTCTGAAAATGATTTAGACCTTGGGTTAAGCATGAGTGTTAATTGACCGTAGTCAAGTGTTTTTGGCAGATTTTGGCCAATCTTAGGCGGTTGCAATCCTAGCGCGCAGTTACTCGACAAATAACCCTGATTAACAAGATAAGTTAAAAACCCACGAATAGAAGACAAGTGACGACGAATGGTACGGCCACTACTATTGGCGTGGCGCATTTTCATTACCAATAAATTCAAGTGCTCGCTGGTGAGCTTAATCCAGCTATCAACACCCTGCTGGTTTGCAAAGCTTAGCAGTTGTTGCAAGTCACGTTGATAAGCTTGCTGAGTATTTAATGCGTAGTGTCTTTCCACTCGCAAATACAACATAAACTGTGTAATTTGTTTTTTCACTTGAATTTTAAAACTTTGCCCATATCAATGTATTTTACGCACAAAACAGGAATAAACAAATGGCGACAAAACAAACACATGCTTTTCAAACCGAGGTCTCTCAACTCCTACATTTAATGATTCACTCTTTGTATTCTAACAAAGAAATCTTTCTAAGAGAATTAGTCTCTAATGCATCAGACGCCATTGATAAACTTAAGTTTGAATCTCTGTCAAATGACGCTTTAGTTGAAGGCAAAGAAGAGTTGAAAATTCATGTGGGTGTCGACAAAGACGCTGGCACTATTACGATTAGTGATAACGGTATCGGCATGAACGAAGAGGAAGTAATGGCCAATATTGGTACTATTGCTAACTCTGGTACCAAAAAATTCCTGCAAAGTCTTGATGAAAAACAAGCTGAAGATTCAAATCTAATTGGTCAATTTGGTGTGGGATTTTATTCAGCTTTCATTGTGGCTGATGAAGTAACACTTACTACGCGTAAAGCCGGAGATGATAAAGCCAATGGTACGGTTTGGACTTCAAAAGGCGAAGGCGACTATTCACTAGAAACCACTAATGTAGAAGATTTTGGTACTACAATCACACTACATATTAAAGATGATGAAAAAGAGTTTTTAGATGATTATCGCTTACGTGGCATTATTTCAAAATACTCTGATCACATCACTGTACCAATTATGATGATCAAAGCCTCTGAAGAAGAAAGCGATACGATTGAATATGAAACGGTTAATAAGGCCAACGCTTTTTGGACGCAAGACAAAAAAGAACTTAAGCAAGAAGATTATGATGAATTTTACAAATCTTTAACGTATGACTTTGAAGCGCCATTAACTCAAATGCATAACCGTGTTGAGGGCAAGCTAGATTACACGTCATTACTATTTATCCCATCAAAAGCACCATTCGACATGTGGGAGCCAAAGCGCAAAGGTGGCATTAAGCTTTACGCTAAGCGCGTATTCATCATGGAAGACAATGAAGAACTAATGCCAATGTATTTACGCTTTATCAAAGGTGTAATCGACACGGCTGATTTATCATTAAACGTTTCTCGTGAGATCTTACAGGGTAATAAAGTTGTTGATACCATTCGCAAAGCTTCGGTTTCTCGCATATTAAAAGAGCTTGAAAAAATGGCAAAAAACAAGCCAGAGAAATACGCTTCTTTCTGGAAAGAATTTGGCATGGTGATGAAAGAAGGTGTGGTTGAAGATCATAGTAATAAAGATAAGATTGCCTCTCTTTTACGTTTTGCCACGACTAAATCGGATGGTGAAAACCAAACCGTATCACTAGCTGATTACATAGAGCGTATGGGTAAAGATCAAAAAGACATCTACTATGTTACTGCCGAAACTTACAGTGCTGCTAAAGGCTCGCCTCATTTAGAAATCTTCAAACAAAAAGACATTGAAGTATTATTACTTTCTGATCGTGTTGACGAGTGGATGGTAAACAACTTCACAGAGTTTGAAGGCAAGAATCTTAAATCAATAGCCAAAGGTGACCTGCAAGATTTAGACTCTAAAGAAGAAAAAGAAGAGAAAGAAAAAACCGCTGAAGGTTACAAAGATACGCTAGAAAAAATGCAAACCGTCTTAGAGGCACAAGTTAAAGAAGTGAAGATTTCTAATCGTCTCAGCGAATCCCCTTCTTGTTTAGTTGCTGATGAAAATGAGATGGGTGGCAACATGGAAAGAATTATGGCTTCTCTTGGTCAAGACGTACCCGAGACTAAGCCAATTCTTGAAATCAATCCAACTCACCCACTGGTTGAAAAACTAAAAACCAAAGTTGATGAAGATGTTGTTAAAGTCTTATTTGATCAAGCAGTACTAGCAGAAGGCGGTCAGCTTAAAGACCCAGCTGAATTTGTGAAACGCATGAATAAGCTGATTACCTAATTAAAAATCACCAATTCAATAAAAAAGCCCGATTTATTTCGGGCTTTTTTATTTTTTAAAAGGCTTAATATTTCTTAAAATTCCTCTAAAGATAGCTACTTCTTCTTTTTCAGGCTCCGCCCTACCGAAGAAACGGCGTAAGCGTCGCATTAGTAATTCTTTAGGGCGTTTTTCTTCAAAATAGTCAATATGCTCTAGCACTTGCGCAAGGTGTGCGTAAAAGCCTTCTACTTCGTCGTAGCTGGCTATTTCATTAGTGCTTTTTTCAAATTCTGTAGTGGTGTTATAAACGTAGTTTTGGTAAGCAAAAACTTGAATAGCCGAGGCGACATTGAGTGAGAAATAATTAGGGTTGCCCGGAATGGTCATCAGTATTTGACACAAGTCCAGCTCTTCATTGCTTAGGCCTGAATTTTCAGTTCCAAACACTACAGCCACTTCTTGCTTATCAACTGACGTAGTTTTTTGAATCTCACTACAAGCGCCAACCACATCCATTTGTTTCCACTTAATATTGCGCTGGCGAGCGCTAGCACCAATCACTAAATGCGCACCTTGTAAAGCATCTTCAAGCGTTTCACAGACCACAGCATCGGTTAGGATATCATCTGCCCCGCTTGCTCTAGCAGTTGCTACAGCGGATGGATGAGTCTTCGGATTAACCAAATAAAGCTTAGACAGATTCATATTTTTCATTGCGCGTGCAGCCGCACCAATATTGCCAGGCTCGGTAGTATTAACCATAACCACTCTCACGCTATCAAAGGTATAATTTGTGTCTTTTTGCATTTGTCTATTTAATTATGAATCCTACGCTTAATATTGCCGTTAAAGCCGCCCGAAAAGCTGGTGACATCATTCTTAGATATCACAATCAGATTGATCTTTTAACGATTGAAAACAAAGCCGCTAATGACTTTGTCTCAGAAGTTGATAAAGCTGCTGAAGACGCCATTATAGACGAGTTGAAATATGCCTTTCCTGATCATTCAATCTTAGGTGAAGAAAACGGTGAAATCGTTGGCAAAGATAAACGCTTTGTTTGGATACTTGATCCTTTAGATGGTACAACTAATTATTTACATGGTTTTCCACAATACGCTGTATCAATAGCATTGTATGAAAACGATGAGCCTACGCATGCTGTAGTTTATGACCCATTTAAAGAAGAGATGTTTACCGCCGCCAAAGGTGAAGGTGCGTACTTAAACGAACAAAGAATTCGCATTACTGGTGCCGATGGATTTGAAAATACTTTAATCGGCACTGGCTTCCCATTTAAAGAGCCACAGCACTTAGATGCTTATTTAGCTATGTTTAAAGCAATCCACCCACAAGTAGCTGGTATTCGACGCGCAGGCTCTGCTGCACTTGATTTGGCTTACTTAGCTGCCGGTCGACTGGATGGTTTTTGGGAAATCAAGCTCAATATTTGGGACATTGCCGCTGGTGTGCTTTTGGTTAAAGAAGCTGGTGGTTATGTGGGTGATTTTTCAGGCCGTGATAAATACCTAGAAACTGGCAATGTAGTAGCAGGCAGTGAAAAAGTATTTAAAGCGATTCTAAAAACCATTCACCCACATTTAACGCCAGACTTACAACGCTAGTCTTCTAGCGTTAATTGCTCGCCGTTTAAGGCTTTAGCACTCTCACTCATCAAATATACAATTGCTGGTGACATGGTCTCTGGTAATGGGTTTTTTTCTATATTTTCTGCTGGGTAGGCGATTTGTCGCATCTTGGTGCGCATACGTTTTGGATCGAGTGAATTAACTTTAATATTGGTTTTTTCTAGCTCTTCTGATAGAGTTTTGCTCAAGCCTTCAATGGCAAATTTACTCACGCCATACGCACCCCAATAAGCACGAGCATCACGCCCGACTGAGGATGATAAAAATAGTACACGAGCATCGTCTGATTTATTCAAAACTGGAATTAAAAACTGCGTGAGCATAAAGGGCGCATTGACATTGATCTGCATTGTTGAATACCATAGCTTAATATCATATTGCTCGATTGGCATCATCGTACCAATAATGCCGGCATTGTGAATAAGACCGTCAAGCTGACCAAAGTGCTCTAATAAATTCGCTTGCAGTTGCTCATAATGTTCAGGCGTTGCCCCTTCTAAATCAAGCGGGTATAACACTGGTTCTTGATAACCTGCATCAACCACTTCATCATAAGTGGTTTCTAGTGAGCCTAAATCACGACCAAGCATAATCACTGTTGCACCTGCTTTAGCTAAATCAAATGTCATTGCGCGCCCAAAGCCACGATTAGCGCCAGTCACTAAAATAACTTTGTCTTTTAATTCGCCTTCAGTAATATTGTAATTGGTTGAGATATCCATTATTTAAGCTCCTTTTTACTTTGCACACCGAGTGTCTTGAGTTTTTCAGCACGTCCAATCAGGTTGCCCTTACCATCTGATAATTTACCACGCGCTTCTTTATAGCTCTTTTGTGCTTTATCAAGGTGCTTTTCAATATCATCCATAGAACTAACAAAACCAAATAGTTTGTCGTACATAGCGCCTGCTTGACGTGCGATTTCTTCAGAGTTTTGGTTTTGACGCTCTGTTTGCCAAATATGATGCACGGTTTTAAGGCTCATCATTAAAGTTGATGGCGACACTAAAACAATGTTCTTTTTTAGTGCGGTGGTGAATAAATCTGGCTTTTGATCCAATGCGACTAACAACGCTGATTCAATTGGGATGAAAACAAAGATAAAATCAAGCGTTAACACGCCTTCGAGGTTTTCATACTCTTTGATACTGATGCCATTAATATGTGCTTCAACCGAAGCCACATGCGCTTTAAGCATGGTTTTATCTGACTGATTGGCAATGTAATCTTTATAAGCTTTAAGCGATACTTTAGAGTCAATAATAATGTCTTTTTCTTCAGGCAGGTGTAATACCACATCTGGCTTAAAAGCTTCACCTGCTTCATTTTTAAGTTGTTTTTGTGTGTCAAACTCATGCCCCTCTCTAAGGCCAGAACTCGACAAAATAGAGCTTAAGATCATCTCGCCCCAATCACCCTGCTGCTTGTTATCATAAGTCAGGGCATCGGTTAAATTTTGTGTGGTTTCTTGTGCCTCAATACTGGTTTTTTTAAGATTTTCAATTTGTGCACTTAAGGTGGCACGTTCTTTTACTTGCTCAGTAGTGATAACCTCAATCTTATCTCTAAACTCTTTTAGCTGTGCTTGTAATGGGGTTAATAACTCTGAATTTTTAACACTTAAATCATTGCGATCTTTGGCTAAGATATCGGTCGCAACCGCTTTGAAATCCTTACTCATTTGCTCTTTGGCAATACTAATTAAATCAACCTCTTTCTTGTGAGATTCAATGGCTTTATCGAGACTCACTTCAAGGTGAATTTTGTCAGTTTCTAATACTTTTAATTTGGTGTTTAGGTAGAAGTAGATCACCACTGCACCAACAATCAAACCTAACGCTAAACTCATTACATCCATTATATTAACTCCAATATTTCTTCTACTTGATCAACCAAGTAATCGTAATTCCAATCTGATTCAACGTTGCCATAACCATAGGTCACTGCTACGGTTTTAATGTTTGCGTTTTTACCCGCAACCATGTCGTTTTTATCATCACCGACAAACAAACAACTTTGTGGCAAAACACCTAGCTGTGCACACGCATAAAGCAATGGTGCGGGGTGTGGCTTATTATATTCTAAGGTGTCGCCACAAACCACGACATCCGGTTTTAAGTCTAATTTTTCTAATAACAAATGGGTTAAGTTCTCAGGCTTATTGGTGACTATCCCCCAATACACTTTTTGCTGTTTAATGATGTTAAGCAGTGCATCAATACCGTCAAATGTCTTCGAGGATTTATCGATATTATCGGTATAAATCTCTAATATTCTTTGATGTCTATTAGTAAACTCAGCATGTGATTCATCACAATCAAAACCAAACTTAATGAGCGCTTTGCCGCCAAAAGCCACCAAGGGCTTGATTTTCTCATAAGGTTTTTCTTCAATATTATTTTCCAATAACAAGCTATTGAGTGCAAAAGCAAGGTCAGGCGCAGTATCGATCAATGTGCCGTCTAAATCAAAAAGAATGGTGTTAATTGTCATAGAAAATCGTTAAAATCTTAAGTCTACAAATTATAACGTTTACACTCAATACGAATGCTGTTTTTAAGATCCTTACTTTACTTTTTAGGCTCCACTCTAGTGCTATCTGTACTAGTAGCAATAGCGCTTGCACTGTTTTTTACGCCTGTTAAAGTACGTTATGCTATTTTATCCAAGTGGTCGCTCTTTTGTATGTGGTGGCTGCGTGTTACATTAAATATTAAACTCAATGTAATCGGCAAAGAGAATATTCCAAGTCAAGCCAGTGTAATTATTTCCAATCACCAATCTACCTGGGAGACGCTTGCTTTACAAGCTATCTTTCCACATCAAACCTGGGTGCTTAAACAAGAGTTGCAATGGATCCCTATTTTTGGCTGGGGCTTGTCGCTTTTAAAGCCGATTATTATTGACCGTGGTGAAAAATTAAAAGCACTTAAAAAAGTTATCAAACAAGGTGCCGCAAGAATTGCCGAAGGAATATTTGTAGTGGTGTTCCCCGAAGGTACACGCCAACCTTATGGGCAACTTGGCGAATACCAAAAAGGTGGCGTTTCGATTGCCAAAAAAACCGGTTGCGATATCTCACCGGTGTATCACAATGCTGGCAAACTTTGGCCAAAAGGCAGTTTTGTCAAACAGCCCGGCACCATTACTGTGGTGATCGGAAAACCAATTACCGTGGCTGGAAAATCAGCAGCAGAACTCACCAAAGAAGTCAGAGATTGGACCCAAGATCAATCAAATCGCATTAATCAATAATCGATCCATTAGGCTGTTGTATTTAATGCGATTCTTATGATAATTAATAGCAGAACCAACTTGTTCTAACAATAACGACTGCTGCTCGTCTTGTTCGTTAATCACAAAACGGATGTTGCCATTGCCTGATAAGAACTCATCGAGCTCTGCTTTGATGTTATCAGGTGAGTTTTCGTTAATTTGCTGTTGGTACAAATCCAGCTGCTTAACACCTTGCTTAAGCTCGGTTGTTAGCTTTTGCGCATCAGAGACAATGTCATCAAGTTTATCTTGATACTTAAGCTCTAACTGACGCCCCTTTAGGCGATATTTACGCAAATACACGTCATTAGTTACATCGCCTGTTAATGGGTAAGAAAACTCAAGTTTAGCCTCATATTCAACCTCAGAAGATTTTGAATAGGTTGAATAATTACCCTTGTTATCATCTTGCGTGGCACTAATGGTAAAGTCAAAATCAGCCAATGTTGAATTTTGATAAGCCTTAACACTTCGTTTGTTTTTTAATTGCTCTATTTCAATACGTTTAATATCACGAATTGACTCTTTGCAATATTGATGCAAGTCTTGAATTAAACCTACTCTAGCACCCCAATTAATTTTAAGTGGATTAGCGTCTAAATTAACACTTGGTAATACCGCATTCAATGATTTTTGCTCAGCTTTTAATTTAGATTCTAAATCTAATAGTAGTCGCTGTGATTTGTTAATAGAGCGGCGCATCGTTAAAACACTGGTTTTGTTGGTATTCTGTGCTTGAATGGTTTTGAGAATACCTTTAGAAGCTTTAAGTCGATTTTTTACAATGTCGATTTGAGTGTGATAATTAATCCAATCAAGAAAAATTGTTAACTTTTCTTCAATAAAATCTTCCTTGACTTCGGATAATACTAGTCTCTCATCTTCGTAATCTAATACGGCCAAATCATAGGTTTTTTGATCAACCACACCGCCTTTATTTTTAAGCAGAGGCAATGTCCAGCTAATAGATGCATCATCTAAATATTCAGTGGTGTTCTTATCTGTCTGATAACCATTCTTATCGTACATCTCTTCATCTTTAACAGGCAAAGATTTATCATAAGAGATTTTTAACTCTGAGCCATTAGAAAAAAATTTCTTGGTTATATCAGTAGAAATCTTTCTAACGTCTTGTGTAGTTGATTTTGCATAATCAGTACTAGAGGTGTAATCTTCTTTATTCTTATGCTTGCTGATACGGCCTAACTCACCACCAACAGTCCAATCCCAATCGGCATAACTTAATTTATCGCCATCCATCTCAATTTTTTTAATAGTGAGATTGATTTGTTCTTTTTCAAAGAAGATGTTGTTAACCAATAATGACTGAACAAACTCAGATTCGATTAATGCATTAACCGATGTAGAAATTAAAAAGGTTGCTAAAAATTTAGCTGTACGCTTGTGCATTAAAAATTTGGCAAAAAAGCTCAGCAGTTTTTTGTGTGTCATATAATGCCGAGTGTGCACTGGCATCATCCCACTCAATGTTAGCAACACGTATAGCTTTAGCCAACACTGTTTCCCCATAATAAAGCGCTGAAAGACTTACCGTATCAATGGTTGAAAATTGGTGAAATGGGTTTTTTAGTTTTGAACGATTGCTCGCCGCATACAAAAAACCTAAATCAAAAAATGCATTGTGCCCTACCAAAATCGAACGTGTGCATTCCTCAGTTTTCATTTCAGCGCGAACAGCTTTAAAAATATCGCTCAACGCTTGTTTTTCACTCACTGCTAATCGCAGGGGATTGTCAACATCAATGCCGTTAAACTTCAATGCACTCGGATCTAGATTAGCACCTTTAAAAGGTTCTACATGAAAGTGCAAAGGTTCTTTTGGATAGAAAACACCTTGATCATCAACTCCAATTACAATGGCGCAAATCTCAAGCATGGCGTCAGTTTTATCATTAAAACCGCCAGTTTCGATATCAATTACAACGGGTAAGTAACCACGAATACGCTCGTTAATTTTCATTATACGTCCTTGAAGAATATTGAAGAATTTCGCTGATGATTAAATAAAGCTTGGCGCTTTTTAGGTAATTCACTAATTTGCATTTTCACAAAACCTTGATTTAAAAACCACTGGGCATTATGCTTAGACAATGCAAAAATTTTGGAAAAATTGGCAATGCGTGCTTTTTGCATGATTTCATCCAGTAATTTAGCTGAAAAACCTTGGTTTTGCACGTTTTTTGACACTGCTAAGGCATATATTTCACCCATATTACCCTCTTTACAGTCTTTTAAACCTGCACAAGCCACTAGATTATCAAAATTTCGCAAAAAAACAAAATCATCGATATTGTCATTGATTTGATCAAAAGTTCTAGGCAAAATCTTACCTTCCTTTACGAAAGGCTCGATTAAATCTAATATTTGCTGTGCTGTGTCCAATTCAAACTAAATGGCTTTGAGAAAAACCTTATTTTAGTCTAAAATTTAGTCTTTTTAGTAAACGAAATACATTATGTCTAATACAAGAAAATACTCCTCTCAAGTCGTTGACGGTTATGAACGCGCACCCTCTCGCGCCATGCTCTATCCTGTTGGATTTAAAAAAGAAGATTTCAATAAACCTCAAGTCGGTATTGCTAGTACTTGGTCAATGGTTACACCTTGTAATATGCATATCAATAAACTTGCTGACGAAGCTGAAAAAGGGATTAATTCTGCTGGTGGTAAAGGCGTTATCTTTAATACAATTACCATCTCTGATGGTATCTCTATGGGCTCTGAAGGCATGAAGTATTCTTTGGTTTCTCGTGAGGTAATTGCTGATTCAATTGAAACCGTTGTTGGCTGTCAAGGTTTTGACGGCGTGGTTGCTATTGGTGGTTGTGACAAGAATATGCCGGGTTGCATTATTGGTTTGTCACGATTAAACCGCCCCGGTATTTTTGTTTACGGTGGCACGATCCAGCCCGGCAAAGGCCATACTGATGTGGTTAGTGTGTTTGAAGCCGTTGGAAAATACGCCAACAATGCAATTGATGCAATTGAGTTAGAAAATATTGAAAAAACAGCGATTCCTGGCCCAGGTTCTTGTGGTGGTATGTACACTGCTAATACCATGGCTTCAGCGATTGAGGCGCTGGGTATGAGTTTGCCAAACTCCTCTGCACAAGATGCAATCTCAGCGGATAAAAATAACGACTGTGTACGTGCCGGCGAGGCAGTGCTTAACTTATTAGAAAAAGACATTAAGCCAAACGATATCATGACCATGAAAGCATTCGAGAATGCGATTACGGTTATTATTACTCTGGGTGGCTCTACCAATGCGGTACTACACCTAATTGCTATGGCTAATGCTGCTGGAGTTGATTTAAACATTGATGACTTTACGCGGATTGGCGCTAACGTACCGGTGATTGCCGATCTTAAGCCGTCAGGTAAATACCTAATGAGTGAGTTAATTGAAATTGGTGGCACACTACCACTGATGAAGATGTTGCTCGATGCTGGCATGCTACATGGTGACTGCATGACCGTGACTGGCCAAACCATGGCTGAAAACTTAAAAGATGTTAAGCCGTATGCAGATTCTCAAGATATTATTAGAGCACTGGATAATCCAATTAAAAAAGACTCGCACCTTAGAATCTTACGAGGTAACTTAGCTTCTGAAGGTGCAGTGGCTAAGATTACTGGCAAAGAAGGCTTGAGCTTTAAAGGTGTGGCAAAGTGTTATGGTCGTGAAGAAGAAGCGCTTGCCGCCGTACTAAATGATGAAATTAAAGCCGGTGATGTAATTGTGATTCGTTACGAAGGCCCTGCGGGCGGTCCTGGTATGCGTGAGATGCTTGCACCAACTTCAGCTGTAATGGGCAAAGGTCTTGGTGGTGAAGTAGCGCTGATTACTGATGGTCGTTTTTCAGGCGGTACACATGGTTTTGTGGTGGGTCATATCACCCCTGAAGCTTTTAAAGGTGGTGTGTTGGCTGTAGTTGAAGATGGTGATGAAATTTTAATCGATGCTGAAAACAACATATTGGAGCTGTTAGTTGATCAATCGGTCATTGATGAGAGATTGTCTAATTGGACACAGCCTAAACCAAACTACACTAAAGGTGTGTTGGCTAAGTTTGCCAAGTTGGCTAAATCTGCTTCTGAAGGTGCAATAACTACTTAAAAAACTATAGTAACAAAATAACCGAATTATTTTGTTGCGACAAATCGAAGCCACAAATAACCAAACAAACCTGCAAATAACGAAGCAAATAAAATACCGATTTTCGCTTGAAGCAACATTGTCGGATCGCCTAAAAACGCTAATTCTGCAACAAAAATCGACATGGTAAAGCCAATACCACCCAAAAAGGCAACACCAAAGATTTGGCTCATATTGCTATTTTGTGGCAACTGGGCAATTCTTAGTTTGATAGCGAGATAAGAAACACCGTAGATTCCGATCACTTTTCCCAAAACCAGTCCAGCAATAACGCCAACAGATATAGGTTCTATAATAATACTGCTTATCGAGCTAAAATCAATCGCAATTCCTGCATTAGCCAAAGCAAATAAAGGGATTACCACTAAAGCCACAGGCAAATGTAAGCCGTGCTCTAATCTTGCGGCAGGTGTGCCAATTTCTTTAATGCGGTCTTCAATATTAATTAAGATCGCCTTTTGACGCTCATGTAGCAAATGATTCTCACACACAGGATAATTTTCATAAGTATCTAATAAATCTTGAGTTTTTTCAACAAAACCTAGGGGTGCACGTTTAGGTTTTGAAGGTATTGCCATCGCGGCAATTACACCTGATATCGTTGCATGAACACCTGATTCAAGTGTGAAAAACCACATAAAAATGCCAACAATAAAATAAGGTGATACCGCATGAATGCCAAAGCGATTAAGGGCAATCATAATTAAAAATGATCCACCTGCTAAAACAAGCGGCAATATATGTATTTGATCGGTGTAAAAAACAGCAATCACAAGTACCGCACCTAAGTCATCAACAATCGCAAGAGCCACTAAAAAAGTTACCAAAGCTGTTGGAATTCTCTTACCTAAAAGCACTAAAGCACTAATTGCAAATGCAATATCTGTTGCCATAGGTATGCCCCACCCAGCTTCACCAACACCGCCTGCATTAATATAAAAATATATCAATGCAGGAAATGCCATGCCACCTATAGCAGCTAAAACTGGCAAAATTGCAACTTTTATATTAGAGAGCTCGCCAACCAATATTTCACGTTTTATTTCAAGACCAATAACAAAGAAAAACAAGGTCATTAACCCATCATTTATCCAGTGGTGAATGGTTTGTGAAAATTGCCAAAGACCAACACTTATGTTAATTTTTGTATGAAAAAAATGTGCGTAAGAGTCTGTTAAAGCAGTAGTGTTGGCAAGAGAAAGCGCCAAAATGGTCATCACCATTAAGATCAAGCCAGTTGTTGTTTGAGAATGAATAAAGTGCTCAAACGGTGTTGAGACTTTTTTAAAGGCTTTTTCCCACGGGGCGTATAGTTTCATTTTTTATTCTCTTATTTTATCGCCTCGATATTAAACTTTATACCGGGGTAAAGACCATTTGCCGGTCATCTAAGCTAACTGAGGCGACCTGAATTTTAATCGTATCGCCGAGCTGGAAAGTTCTTCCTGTGCGCTCGCCCTTTAACTGATGATGAACATCGTCAAAAATATAATAATCATCTTTCATGTCACGCATAGCAATCATACCTTCAACAAACACATCGGTCAATTCGATAAAGATACCAAAACCAGCAACACCAGAAATGACACCATTAAAGGTGTCTCCAACTTTGTCGCGCATGTATTCACACTTAAGCCATTGCTCTACATCGCGCGAAGCATCATCTGCTCTGCGCTCTGTTACTGATAAGTGTGCACCAGTTTCAATCATTTTTTTACTTGGCTTTCTTTTATTTTTATCAAGCACACGATTGATTGCACGGTGCACCAAAAGATCAGGGTATCTTCTAATGGGTGAAGTGAAATGCGTATAGTCATCAAATGCCAAGCCAAAGTGACCTTCATTTGCAGGCGTATATACGGCTTGCTTCATAGTGCGAAGCACAACAGTTTTAATAACATTCTCATCATCACGGCCTTTAGCATCTTCCAATACTTTAGCAAAGTGTTTTGATTCAGGTTGTACGCCACCCTCAAGTGTTAAACCAATTGCCGTTAAAAACTGACGCGTTGTTTCTACTTTTTCAGCCGTAGGCTTAGGGTGGATTCGGTAAAGGAAGTCTTCTTCATTGTGCGCCAAGAACTTGGCTGTGGCTTGGTTAGCCATCAGCATGCATTCTTCAATAAGCTTGTGTGCATCGTTACGAGAACGGGCAACAATATCATCAATCTTACCGTTATCATTAAATAAAATTTGTGACTCAATACGATCAAAATCCATCACCCCGCGCTTGGTTCTGGCTGCTTTAAGTGTTTTATATAAATCGTACAAGGTATTTAGATTGTCTAACACCGGCGCGTATTCATTGGTTAATGCCTGGTCATGATGTTCTAAGATTTGACTAACTTTGGTATAAGTCAAACGCGCGTGGGATAGCATAACTGCTGGGTAGAATTTATAATCAAGCAAATTACCTTCAGAGTCAATATTCATCTCACAAGTCATGCACAGGCGCTCTACGTCTGGATTGATTGAGCACAATCCATTTGATAAAGCTTCAGGCAACATAGGCACGACGCGACGTGGGAAATACACTGAATTACCACGATCAATGGCATCACTGTCTAGATCTGAACCTTCCTTTACATAATGTGAAACATCAGCAATAGCAACGACTAACTTCCAACCCTTATTGGTTGGCTCAGCAAACACAGCATCATCAAAATCACGTGAATCTTCGCCATCAATAGTGACAAGCTTCATATCAGTAATATCAATACGGCCTTTTTTATCTTCGTCGGTAACAGTTGTAGGTAATTTAGCTGTTTGTGCTAGCGCTTCCTCTGAAAAATCAACCGGGATGCCATTACGATAAAGTGCAGAATCAGTTTCTACACCCTCATCCATATAGTTGCCTAAAATTTGAGTAATCTTACCAACCGCTAGACTTTTGAATGTTGGTGATTTTATAATCTCAACAATAACGATTTGCTCATCGGTGTTGTCTTCAGTCACTTCAGAAATATTGATCTTGTTACGAATGCGTTTATCATCTACAACAACGTAAGCATCATCCTGATCTAGGTGTAAACGACCCACAACGGTTTTAATACTTTCAATGACTTTAACAATTTGTGCATCGCCACGTTGATTAAGCAGGCGAGCTTTAACCTTGTCACCATGAAAGACCAGCTGCATTTCTTTTGAAGAAAGACGTAAATCCTTACCTCCTTCCTCTAGTTTGATAAAACCAAAACCTTTAGGATTGGCAATCACTGTCCCTGTCATTATTCCGCTTTTACCGCTAAAAATACTGAATACGCCCTCTCGATCGCAGCTAAGCTGCTGATCACGAACCATGGCTTTTAGTCGATGTGTTAGTGGTTTTTTTTGTTTTCCATCAACTTTTAATAAATCGTACAGGTCAAATTTATTTAAAGGCTTTTCTTTAATAAATTCAAGAATATATTCCCTTGATGGAATCGGGTTATCGTATTTCTCTGATTCTCTCTTTTGGTGGGGGTCACTCATAATTTACTCGTCAAATGGATGTTTAAGGATTAAGGTCTCGTCACGGTCTGGACCGGTAGACAAGATATCAACTGGCAAGTCTGAAAGTTCTTCAATCTTGCGAATGTAGTTTTGTGCCTCAATAGGCAATGAATCGAATGAAGAAGTACCAATGGTTGAAGTGTTCCAGCCCGGCATTTCAATATAAACTGGTTTAGCATCTGCATAACCTTGAGCATCATACGGTGGTGTGGTAATCTGCGTGCCATTAAGATTGTAAGCAATACAAATTTTGATACTGTCTAAAGAATCTAACACATCAAGCTTAGTCAAACAGATACCGGTGACTGCATTGAGGTTGAATGAACGATTAAGGGTAACCATATCTAACCAACCACAACGACGTTGGCGCCCTGTGGTTGCACCAAATTCATGCCCTACTGTACCTAGTGTTTTACCAATTTCATCACCTTCATCAGTGGATACATCATAAATTAACTCTGTTGGGAAAGGGCCACCGCCAACACGCGTAGTGTAGGCCTTAACAATACCAACTACATAGTCAATATCGGTTACACCAACGCCAGAGCCAGTGACTGCACCACCTGAGGTGGTGTTTGATGAAGTTACAAATGGGTAAGTGCCCTGGTCAATATCTAATAGTGCGCCTTGTGCACCTTCAAATAAGACATTTTCATTATTCTTAATGTGCTGATGAATTTTCTCTGTCACATCGGTAATCATCGGTCTAACTGTTTTAGCTTGCTCTAATGCTTCTGCTAGTGTCACTTCATAATCTACCGCATCAACACCGTAATAATTAGTTAGTGCAAAGTTGTGATACTCCATCACATCTTTTAACTTTTCAGCAAATGCTACCTCATCTAAAAGGTCTCCTACGCGCAATCCGCGACGAGCAACCTTATCTTCGTAAGCAGGGCCAATACCATTACCAGTTGTGCCAATCGCAGCCTTGCCGCGTTTAACCTCACGTGCATTATCAAGTGCAACATGGTACGGCATAATCAATGGGCAGCCCGGTGAGATTTTTAAGCGTGATTTAGCATCAACACCCGCAGCATCTAATTCACCTAATTCTTTAATCATAGCTGACATCGACAACACCACGCCGTGGCCAATTAAACACTCTACATTGTCGCGTAAAATGCCTGAAGGGATTAGATGAAGTACGGTTTTTTGACCATCAATCACTAACGTGTGACCAGCATTATGTCCGCCTTGAAAGCGAACCACACTAGATACTTTATCGGTAATTAAATCAACCACCTTGCCTTTTCCTTCATCGCCCCACTGGGTGCCAATGATTACTACATTTTTTGACATACTAATTCCTACTGTTTAATATTTATTGTGCTTGAGATAAAAACTTTAAATCAAACGAAAAACCGGTTGCTGCACGCGCTTGCCCAAAAGAGGCACTTAAACCATTGTAGCGGCCACCTTGTGCTAATGCTTTTGAATAATTCTCGTTATAAGCTGAAAACACAACACCGGTGTGATACTCGTAAGCTTTTAGTTCAGCCAGATCAAACATAACCTCAACGCCGACTGCATTCAATTGGGTGTTAATCTTGATTAAGTCTTGGATTGCTGATTTTGCTTTGGGTAAATCAGCAAAGATTTTTAGCGCGCCGTCTAGTACATTAGCGCCGCCCTCTAATTTCATCAAAGCAATAAATTTATCAGCACTACTTAAAGTATTGTTGCTTAAGAACACATCTAAATCTGGTGCTGAACGTCTGGCAAAAATTTGCCTTAGTATTGACACTTGCTCACCAGTCAAATCTTCTCGCTCAATCAAGGCATTGAAAATCGCCACATTGCCTAAACTCAATACAATTGGGTCAATTGATAATAATTTTAGACTCTCAAGCATTAGCTCAATCGCCTCGACATCGGCTGAAATATCGTCAGAACCATATAGCTCAGCACCCGCTTGGATTGGTGAGCGAGAGGCATAAAAATCATCTGCCTTGGTTTGTAAAATGGCGTTTACATAGCAATACTTCTCAACTTTATTGCTTGCTTTTTTTGCATCAATACGGGCGATTTGCGGAGTGATATCAGCATGCACACCAAGCATTTTTCCACTCACAGGATCTAAGAATTTAAAGGTTTTTTCATCCACTGAATCTGAAGTTAATAATAGTGAATCTACATATTCAACCATTGGCGGAATAACCAAGCCAAAACCCTTGTCAGCATATAAATCTAAAAGTGCTCGACGCACAGACTCAAACGCTAGCGCTCGATCACCAGTGAGTTCATCAATACCTTCAGGTAATTGCCAAGTACTCATACAAGTAATGCTTTATTTAACTTCTGGGTTAAAGTGACGGAAAAACTCCGTATTTGGGTTTAACACCATAATGTCGTTATTTTGGCCAAATGATTTTTTATAAGACTCTAACGAACGATAGAACGAATAAAAATCTGCATTTTGGTTATAGGCCTGTGCGTAGTTATTAGCAGATACCGCATCGCCCTCACCTCGAATTATCTCAGAATCACGATATGCATTCGCTAGAATAATCGTGCGCTCTTTGTCTGCTGCCGCTCGGATGATCTCAGCCTCTTCTGCACCCTTAGATCTGAAATCTTTGGCTACACGATGACGCTCTGCTTGCATACGACGATAAACCGAGTTCGACACTTCTTGCGATAGGTCGATACGCTTAATACGAACATCAATAATTTTAATACCGAATTCACCAATGTCTTGATTGGCCAACTTGAGAATGTTGGACATAATCTCACTACGCTCACCTGAAACCACATCAGCAATGGTACGCTTAGAGAATTCACTCTTAAGGCCGGTTTTGATAATCTGCGCTAAACGATTATTAGTCCTGGCTATATTACCACCCGTTGATTTGTAAAATTGCTCAGCATCGACAATACGCCATTTAACGTACGAGTCTACAATTACGTTTTTCTTTTCACCTGTTAAGAAGCGCTCTGCTGGCGCATCTAAAGTTTGAATACGATTATCAAACTTCACCACGTTATTAACAAACGGTGTTTTAAATTTAAGGCCCGGCGTACTTTCAACCGTTACAATTTCACCTAGGCGCAACTTAAGGGCTACTTGGGTTTCATTAACTGTATATAGCGCTGAACTCAATACTAAGAACAAAACCGCACCAATGATTACAAATATTTTTTGCATTATCTAACCTCCCTATTACGGAAAACATTTCTGACATTACCTCTTGAATTATCTTGCCCTGGCTGAGCTTCTTGGATAATCACTTCAGTACGTGTTTTTTTAGCATCAATTAATTTATCAATCGGTAAATACATCATGCTGTTGGCTTTTGAATCAACCACTACCTTGCTAGTGTTGGCTAATACATTTTCCATGGTTTCACGATACAAGCGCTCTCTGGTAACTTCAGGTGCTTTTTCATACTCTGCTAAGATTTGGCCAAAACGTGACGCTTCACCTTCAGACTTAGAAACAACTTCAGATTTATAAGCTTTAGATTCTTCGAGCATACGCGCAGCTTTACCACGAGATTTTGGCAAAATATCATTGGCATACGTTTGCGCTTCATTAATTAAACGTTGTTTGTCTTCACGTGCTTTTACTGCATCACTAAATGAAGCTTGTACCTGCTCTGGTGGCTGTGCGTCTTGCATGTTTACCGTGGTAATGTGCAAACCGATTTGATAACTATTCAGTAACTCTTGAGATCTTTCTTTAATACTGTCAGCAATTGCCACACGACCTTCAGTTAAGATGTAATCCATGGTGTTTTTACCTACCACTTGACGAATCGCACTTTCGACTACATGACGAAGCGTTGCATCAGGATTAGCCACATTAAATAAATAAGCTTGCACATCGTTAATTTTGTACTGTACTGCGAATTTAGCATCAATCATATTTTCATCTTTAGTCAACATTAAAGATTCAGACGACACGTTGCCACCACGACGGTTACTAACAGCATCACGATAACCAATTTGCGCTGTTCTGATTTGTTCAACGTTAATGCGGTTTAAACTTTCAATCGGAAACGGAAGATGCCAGTGTGGCCCTTGACCTGTTTCTTCTTGGAAAGCACCAAAACGTAACACCACGCCTTTTTCAGCAGGATCAATAATATAAATACCAGATAAAGTCCAAACCAATAAAGCTAGGATAAAAATGTATTTAAACCCACCTGTTGGTGGTGTGACAGATTTTTGAGAACCTGATGCTGGTTTTCCACCAAAAATACCACTAAATTTGTTTTTAAAATCTTTAATCACCTCGTCCAATTCTGGTGGTGTTTGACCGTTACCGCCCCAAGGACTTTGATTGTTGTTGTCGTTCCAAGCCATTTATTGCTTCCATGTAGTATAAAACCTGAGTTATTTTACCCAAACTATCTCTTAATAAGGTGACTAATACATACTTGAAATATAAGATTATTTGCCAACCAATAGTGAAACCAGAACGCTGTAAGCATAAGCCTTAATATAGCTGATAGATGGTGTTAAAATAAATGAAATTTATAAGCAAAACAAACAATTGTGAAAAAACAACTGGTTCTTTATTTTCTCGTTCTATTAATAAGTACTCCTTCATACAGTGGCTGCAAGATGACGAGTAATGGAGACAGAGTCTGCGGACCTAAGGCGGACGAAATAACAACCACAGAACCATCTTCAAGTATATTTTCTTTTTGGGATAGTGAAAAAGATGCTAACACTGAAAACCAAGAAGTTAGTGAAAACAATAAAGACGATAAAAAGCAAACTGATAACAACAAAAGCGTAGCTAACAATAAGAAAGACGTTACTCCTATTGTTAATCAAAAAGTTGAAGTTGCCAAGCAAACTCAAGAAGATAAAGTTGTTATAAAACCCTATCCAGAAATAAAAGCATATGCCCCAGGCGTGACACTTAGTTGTACACAAGAGTCGCTACTTTTTCCCAAGCAAACACTCTCTACCGACACTGAAAGCCTAGATGTACTTGCTGATCGAAGTGAGATCAGCAAAAAAGACAGCTATCTATTAACTGGAAACGTCTCTCTCAACTCCAGTGACTATTACCTAGCAGCAGACAAGGTTAACATTATAAAGTCTAGCAAAACCTCCACAGCGAGTGGCAACGTAAAATTCCAAGATAATGAATTAATGTTTACCGGTAACAAAGCCGTTATTAAAAAACAAGATGGCATTACTCACACCACACTTGATCAAGTCAATTTTCACTACCCAGCCTCTAAAATTAATGGCCAAGCGCAAAAAGTAACTAATGACGGCACTCAGCAAGTATTTAGTTCGGCTAGCTACAGCTTGTGCCCATTAGGCAACACAGACTGGCGCATGAAAGCTGATCAAATCACGCTTAATTCAAAAACCAATAGAGGTACCGCTGAAGATGTTACAGTAGAGTTTTTAGGTGTGCCGATTTTCTACTCGCCTTATCATGAGTGGGTACTAGAAGGACGAGGCTCCGGCTTTTTAGCGCCAAGTTTTGGTAGTTATGACGAGTCTGTCGCCAGTGAAGAAAACAACTACCAAGTAAGAATTCCTTATTATTTTAATATTGCGCCTGATCGTGATTTATTGCTAACTCTAAACCATCTGTCAAGTAGAGGTAGCATCGTAGAAGGTGTCTATCGACAACTCATTGCTAAAGGTGATTATTGGAAAGAAGGTCGGTTTGAAGTTGAAGGTCACTACTTAAACGAAGACGATATTACTAACAATAAGCGCTGGTTGTTAAATTCAAAAATCAACCTTTCTGTTAATGATAAAATCGATATTAATATTGCTACCAATCGAGTATCAGATGCTGATTACTTTAAAGATATAGCACATAACAATACCTCCGCCTCGTCACTACACTCACAGATTGACACATCTTACAAAGATGATGAACGCAACCTGGCTTTGTCTTTATTTGCAGAAACCGAACAATTAGTTAATGGTGGCAGTGCGGCTTACACGCGTGCACCGGAATTATCGATTTCAAAAAGTTTCGAGGGTTTGAGTGGTCGTAATATCAACTTATCATTGGTTAGTACAAAATTTGCACATAATAACGCTAGCGAAACTACTGGTGTACGTACACACGCTCAGGCTGGATTTAAACGCTCAATATCAACTAATGCTTATTCATTAACCCCGAGTTTAAATTTATCAACTACAGATTACGCACTTAATAATAGTGCCGACCAAGATCGCTCTATCTATAGTTTTGGCATCGACTCAAAGCTATTCTTAGAAAGAGAGACAAACCTTTTCGGTATCGATTTAATTCAAACCTTAACACCAAGGTTAGCATACAACTATACGCCCAACAAAAATCAAGATGCTTTGCCAAATTTTGACTCAGCCGATAAAAATGACTCTTATGAAAGCCTATTCTCTGGCCAAAAATACACAGGTATCGACAGAATCAACAAAGCCAATGACTTTACCTTTGGTTTAGAATCAGACTTTATTGACGAGGAAACCGGAAATACTTACGCAAGCTTAAAGGCCGCACAAACCCTCTACGGTGATGAGATTAGCGCTAAAGGTAGCAATAGAAAATATTCTGATATTGCCGCTTCTGCCGACTTTGCATGGAGTAATCTTGCCTTCAACAATGCGTTGCAATACGATCTAGAAACCAGCAAGATTGATAAGCGTGATAGTGCAATTACTTACCAACTTAATCCTAGAAAATTCTTAACCATAGCGCACCACGATGACAACAATGTTAAATCAGCCGAACTATATGGTGCCTACCCAATCAATACTCAGATGCATGTTTTTGCTGGTGTTAATCGCTCTATCACTGATTCA
>JAQWRQ010000019.1 GCA_029243595.1 Gammaproteobacteria bacterium
AATAACATTGACTATAATAAAACTATTAACTTTGAATTAACAGGATTTTAAATGACAGATCAAATCAACAAAACCAGAACGCTATTCGCTGTGTTTATCATGGTGCTTTTAATGATTGCCACGCGTGGACATTCTAACTGGCTATCAAGCTTAGTACACTTGCCTGACTTTACCATTCCAGCTTTATTTATTGCCGGCATTTATCTGCGTAAATTCTGGGTAGCTTTTACAATTATTATTAGTGCTATTGCAATTGATAACTATGCAATCATACATGAAGGTGTTAGTGCAAACTGCATCACCCCTGCTTATAGCGTACTACCATTTACTTACTACGGAATTTTCTGGGTTGGTAAATACATGAGTAGTTTAAATATTGATACTAGCATTGTAAAAAATGCATTGATTATTATTGTGGCAGCGAGTACTCAGTGGCTAATAGCAACTTCAAGCTATTACTTCTTTACTGCCACTTATGCAAAAACGGGTTGGGCCAACTTCCCTGCTTACGCACAACAATGGTCAATCGTTGACATCCCACCAGTGCTATTCTGGATGATTGCCATATCAATTGTATTTACGCTTAATCATCGCTATTCATTTATCCCTTACTTTTCTACTCAGAAAAACTAAAACAAAGCCGTGTCTGATGATCAATACAAGGCTCGCATGCAGCGTAAAAAAGAACATATCGATTCTCGCATAGAAGAAGCCAATATTGATAAAGGTATTATCGTACTATTAACTGGCAACGGCAAAGGTAAGTCCTCCTCCTCGCTAGGCATGGTCTGTCGTGCCTTAGGTTACGACATGAAAGTCGGTATTGCCAAGTTCTTAAAAGGTGTACAAGACACGGGCGAAGATGCATTCTTAGCCAAACAGCCCAATGTTCAAACTGCCTTTATGAAAACTGGCTTTACCTGGGACACACAAGACAAAAAATATGACACAGCTATGGCTATTGAGACTTGGTCAAAAGCTGAACAATACCTTAGTGATAAATCAATAGATCTGGTCGTGTTGGATGAACTCACTTATATGATTAGCTATAAGTATCTTGATGAGCAACAGATTCTAGATGCATTAAATAATCGCCCTAAAGATCAACACGTGGTTATTACCGGTAGGGCTGCTTCAGAAAGCTTAATAGAAATTGCTGATACTGTGAGTGAAATTAAAGATATCAAGCACGCCTTTAGGGCAAACATCAAAGCACAAAAAGGAATTGACCTCTAAGTATTCTCGCTCATATACTGCAAGGCTTGATACAAATATTCTACTGGAACGATTTTTAGCCCTTTAGGCGCTTTTTTAGGCAGATTACCCTTCGGTATGATTGCTACCTTAAAGCCGTGTTTTTGCGCCTCTGACAAACGCTCAATTGCATTGTAAACTGGGCGCACCTC
This sequence comes from Gammaproteobacteria bacterium, assembly GCA_029243595.1. Lineage (GTDB taxonomy): Bacteria > Pseudomonadota > Gammaproteobacteria > PS1 > Pseudothioglobaceae > Thioglobus_C. The sequence continues at coordinate 1,407 of JAQWRQ010000019.1, forward strand.
GCCGGTCAGCCCTACTTCTCCAAATGCAATCCAATCCTTAGGGATAACTCGATCTCTAAGGCTGGACATAATGGCCAACATTACTACTAAATCAGACGCTGTTTCATTTACCTTAATACCACCTACCACATTCACAAATACATCTTGATCGTGCGTGGCCACCCCGCCATGCTTATGCAATACTGCAAGTTGTAAGGCTAGGCGATTTTGCTCCAAGCCTACACTTACCCTTTTAGGATTGCCACCTGCTTGGTCAACCAAAGCTTGCACTTCAATCATCAGTGGTCGTGTTGCCTCACGCGTTACCATCACCATCGAGCCTGGTGATGGCTTAGCTTGGTTTGATAAGAAAATGGCTGATGGATTTTCAACTTGCTGCAAGCCAGTTTCACCCATGGCAAACACGCTAATTTCATTAACTGCGCCAAAGCGGTTTTTCACCGCACGGATAATACGGTAACGCCCGCCTGCATCACCCTCAAAATAAAGCACGGCATCTACCATGTGCTCAAGAATTCTTGGGCCAGCTAATGCACCACCTTTAGTCACATGGCCAATCATGAGTAAGATAGTATTGGTTTGCTTGGCAAATTGCGTAAGTTGCGCAGCGCAATCACGCACTTGGGTAACAGAGCCAGGTGCAGAAGTTGAACCGTCAGTCACCATGGTTTGAATTGAATCAATCACAATGACTTTAGGTTTTACTTCTTTAGCAAGTTTGATGATTTTTTCTAGATGAGTTTCACTGAGTAACAAAATATCTTCTTTAATACCGAGTCGAACTGCTCTATCACTAATCTGCTCTGCTGACTCTTCACCACTCACGTATAGAGTTGTGTCGGTTTTATTAATGGCTGCCATGGCTTGAAGAATCAGTGTTGACTTACCAATACCTGGGTCACCACCAATCAACACCACAGAACCATCTACCAAGCCGCCACCCAAAGTACGGTCAAGCTCAGTTAGCCCGGTTGATAATCTGGTTCTGTTTTCAGACTTGATATCAGATAAATTTTGAACCGTTGAAGGTGGGAGATCTTTTAGGCTTTCAGGTTTTGAGGAAGTGGCTATTGACAATACAACTTCTTCCAATGTATTCCACTCTTTACAAGTTAGACACTGCCCTGCCCATTGTGGCTGCGAAGCGCCACACTCACGACAAGCAAATTCAATCTTGGCTTTTGCCATTATTTCTTCATGAGCTTATCAATCTCATCTTTAAAGGCTTCAATATCTTGAAATTGACGATAAACCGAAGCGAAGCGAATGTAAGCTACTTCATCAAGTGCTTTGAGTTCTTCCATTACCCATTCGCCAATTTTATTCGATGGCACTTCTCGCTCAGACTGAGTCATTAACTTGCGCGAAATACGCGCAATAGCTGTTTCAATTTGTGAGGTTTTTACTGGGCGTTTTTCTAAAGCCTTTAATAAACCTGAGCGAAGCTTCTCTTCACTAAAAGATTCACGTGACTCATCGCTTTTAATTAAACGAGGTAGATTTAAATCAACCGTTTCACGGGTTGAATAGCGCTCACCACAAGAGGTGCACTCGCGACGACGACGCACTTGTGAGCCGTCATCAATTAAACGAGTATCTAATACCTTAGTATCGTCAGACTGACAAAATGGACAGCGCATTCTCCCCCTTGAATAATGCTATTTGTAAACTGGATGTTTAGCACAAAGATCGCTTACTTTCGCCTTCACTTCATCAATCACTGATTGATTATCAAGATCATCACAAATGTCACAAATCCACGAAGCCAGATTAGCACAGTCAGTTTCATCAAAACCGCGTGTGGTTGCCGCTGGCGTACCCACACGAATACCACTGGTCACAAATGGTGACTGCGGATCATTTGGTACTGCATTCATATTAACAGTAATATGTGCATTACCCAATGCAGCGTCAACCGCTTTACCGGTTAGACCTTGCTCAATAAAACTCACTAAGAATAAATGATCATCCGTACCACCAGATACTACGTCAAATCCACGCTTAATAAATGTGCTAGCCATGGCTTGTGCGTTAACCTTAACTTGTTTTTGATAAGCTTTATATTCATCACTCATGGCTTCTTTAAAGCAAACCGCTTTCGCCGCAATGATATGCATCAACGGACCACCTTGAATACCCGGGAATATTGCAGAGTTTAATTTCTTTTCAATCTCTTCATTGGCTTTGGCTAAGATCAAACCACCACGAGGGCCACGCAATGTTTTGTGCGTGGTTGTCGTTGTAACATCAGCAATAGCCACTGGAGATGGGTACTCTCCGGTTGCGATCAAGCCAGCAACGTGTGCCATGTCCACCATTAAATACGCACCAATATCATCAGCGATATCTCTAAATTTTTGCCAATCAACCACACGTGAATACGCTGAAAAGCCAGCAATAATCATTTTTGGCTTGTGCTCTTTTGCTAATGCTTCAACTTGAGCGTAATCAATCTCACCTGTTGATTCATCGAGGCCGTACTGAATGGCGTTAAAGTTTTTGCCAGAAAATGAAGGCTTTGCACCATGAGTTAAGTGACCACCATGCGCAAGACTCATGCCTAAGATTGTATCGCCCGGCACGAGTAGCGCTTGAAATACTGCAGCATTGGCTTGAGAGCCAGAATGCGGCTGTACATTAACATAGTCCGCACCAAATAACTCTTTGGCACGATCAATAGCCAACTGCTCAACCACGTCTACATGTTCACAACCTCCATAGTAGCGTTTCTTAGGATAACCTTCAGCATACTTATTAGTCAACTGAGAGCCCTGCGCCTCCATCACTGCAGGTGAAGTGTAATTCTCACTAGCGATTAGCTCAATATGTGCTTCTTGACGTGCAACTTCGGCATCAATGGCGTTGGCAATGTCTACGTCAACTACGCTTAGAGTTTTTGATCTTTCAAACATGACTTCTCCTTGTAAATTTGATAAATATAAATTACAATTAATTTTATCTTAATTTATGAATACACGAGAATAATTATGCCTCAAATATTAATACCTTTAGCCAATGGATTTGAAGAAATTGAAGCCATCAGTATTATTGATATTTGCAGACGTGGCGAGATCAATGTAATTGTTGCTGGCATTGGCGATAACACCATTATCGGTGCACACGATATTCCTGTTATTACCGATTGTTTAATCGATGATGTTAATACTGATAATTTAGATATGATTGTATTGCCTGGTGGCTGGGGTGGCACTGAAACACTAGCAAGTAATACAACAGTGCAATCTATTCTTAAACAAATGAAGCAAAACGATAAACACATTGGTGCAATCTGTGCTGCACCTTATGCGCTTAATGCTGCTGGCGTATTAAGTGAAAATTACACTTGTTATCCTTCGATTGAAAACAAAATCCGCATACAAGGCTACGATAAAAATACTGATACCATCACAGATGGGAAAGTCATGACGTCGCAAGGTGTGGGTACGGCGATTTGTTACGCATTAGAAATTATCAACACTTTGCAAGGCAAGAAAATGTCGCAAAAAGTCAAGAAAGAAATATTAGCCAAATGCTAAAAATGCTTTAATATCTGACTCCGTAATACACTCATCAGACTTTAACACTCTGTAATGGTAACAGCAAGCCCACCCAAAGAGGTTTCTTTAAACTTTTCAGACATCTCTTCACCTGTTTGTTTCATTGCAGCAATACATTTGTCTAATGACATGAAGTGCTCTCCTGTTCCTCGCATAGCAAGAGATGAGGCTGTAAACGCCTTGATTGCACCAAAACCATTGCGCTCAATACAAGGAATCTGAACAAGTCCATTAACAGGATCGCAAGTCATACCAAGATGATGCTCAAGAGCAATTTCAGCTGCATTCTCAACCTGCTGTGGTGTACCTCCTCGGGCAGCGCATAACCCGGCTGCAGCCATAGAAGATGCGGACCCAACCTCACCTTGACACCCTACTTCCGCCCCAGAAATTGAACTATTATGCTTAATCAACCCGCCAATAGCACTGGCTGTTAATAAAAAATCTCTCACTTGCTGAGTAGTTCCGCTCTGATGAACTACTAGATAGTACAAAATAGCAGGTATGACACCTGCCGCACCATTTGTAGGTGCGGTAACAACCATGTGTCCAGCTGCATTTTCCTCATTAACAGCCATAGCATAAGCACAAAGCCAATCATTTACATCGGCATTATTGGGTTGTTCTTTAAGTTGCTCATGCAATTTTTTTGCTCGTCGGGGCACATTGAGTCCACCTGGCAATATGCCTTCCACACTTAAACCTCTTTCTATGCACTGCTTCATTGCTTGCCAAATTAAATCCATCCCTTGATCCAAATCTTTACCTGTGATCAACACCTCTTCATTAAGTCGTTTCATATGGGCAATAGAAAATCCACTTTCAATTGACATGGTTAGCATTGACTGTGCTGAATCAAAGCCATAAGGAAAGTCATCAATAGACTGCATTTTAAGAGGCGCTGTTATCAGATTAATTTCAGCCAATGTACTTACAAAACCCCCACCAATAGAAAAATATGTTTCAGAAAAAATTGTACTGCCTTTTTCATCTAGTAACTCATAAATCATGCCGTTAGGGTGTTCTGGTAAAGGCCTTCCTTTATCAAAAATAATATCTTTACTGGCAGAAAACAAGAGGCTGTGGGTTTCATCTATATTGATAGACGTGTTCTCCCAAATTTGACCAACAAGTGTATCTAAGTCCACATCTGCCACGTCTTTTGGCAAATAGTTATTTAGGCCCAATGCTATAGCACGATCAGTTGCATGCCCTTTCCCCGTTGCAGATAACGAGCCTTTGAGTGTGCATCGAATAGAAGTCCCTGCAGAAACTTTGTGTGTTGAACAATACTTCTTAAGCAGATGGGCGAATTCTCGTGCAGCTATCATCGGCCCCATAGTATGAGAGCTTGATGGGCCAATTCCAATTTTTAAAAGATTAAGAACACTAATGAACATATTTAATTTTAATTACCTTTTCTATTTATTTTAAGAACACCTAACTTATTATCCATCAAAATTACATCATTAGACTAAATTGTATAGCTTCGATAACTTTCATCCTAAACGATTTTATAAAAAAATATTGGAAATTATTGAAATATACGTAGAACTTAATAAAAACCACATAAAAACAACTAAAATAGACTTTTTTAGCTATTTTTTGGTTAAAAATAGAGTTTTTTATAGTTTTTAACGGATTTTTAACTAAAAATTGATATTTTTTAGCAAATTTTAAGAATTACTGTTGCAAATAGGGCATAAATTGTCTTTATCGACTTTTATTTGTCTAAAAGTCAAGTCTATCGCATCAATTACCATGAGCTTTCCAACCAGTTGCTCACCAAGATTTAAAACTACTTTAATTGCCTGCAGTGCTTGCATTGTGCCAAGCATGCCTGCTACTGGTGCCAAGATGCCGTTGTCAGTGCAGTTTTCATCGCTATTACCATCTGGTGAATACAAACACTGATAACACGGCTGCTCAGCCTCATAACCTTTGAACACTGATAACTGCCCTTCAAATCGAATTACCGCCGCTGAAACCAAAGGGGTTGTTTCTGCAACGCAAGCTTGATTTACTTTAAAACGCGTGTCAAAGTTATCCGTACCATCAAGCACTACGTCGGATTTTGCTATCCAAGCGTTTAAATTGTCATTATTAAGATCTTTCACTGTTGTGACTTTAATGCCTGGATTAATCGCCAGCATTTTGACCTTAGCAGAGTCTACTTTAAACGCACCAATATCATCGGTGTGGTGAATGACTTGGCGTTGCAAATTAGACAGTTCTACTTTATCAAAATCTGCAATGATCAAACGCCCCACACCTGCTGCTGCAAGATACATGGCAGACGGTGAGCCTAATCCACCCATGCCAATCAGCAACATAGTGGCATCAAGCAAAGCGTCCTGCCCTTCTACACCCACCTCTGGCAAGATGATTTGTCGAGAATATCTTAATAAGTCTTGGTCGTTCATTTGAAATATTTATCCAGTTTCGGTGTGATTAACATCGCACAATAGGGTTGGTTTGGGTTGTTGTTATAATAATTTTGATGATAGTCTTCTGCTGGATAAAAAATATCTAGCTCGGTTACTTCAGTCACAATATTATCGCCTAATTTCTCAATAAATAGTTTAGCTTGAGTTTGCTGCTCAGTATTTGTATAGAACACAGCTGATCGATACTGCGTACCACGATCATTACCTTGTTGATTAAGCGTGGTGGCGTCATGTGTCGCAAAGAAAACTTGGAGCAGGTCTTCAAAAGAAACAATGGTCTCATCAAATTCAATCTTTACTACTTCGGCATGTCCAGAACTGCCTGTACAGATATCTTGATAAGTTGGATCAATAGTTGACCCATTACAATACCCCGACTCAACAAGAGCAACACCTTGTATGCGTTGAAAAACCGCTTCAACACACCAAAAACATCCACCGGCAAAATACGCTGTTTGCATGTATGATTAGACTCTTAATAAAACCCATAGTATAGCCGATGAGCGCTCAAGAAGTTATTACACAACTCAAATCTTTCGCAACTGCTGAGCGCAAAAAGCAAAACGAATATTATTTTAAAACTGGGGCTGGACAATACAGTGAGTTCGATCAGTTTATTGGGGTGCGCACGCCACAGATCCGATTAATTGCCAAACAATATTATCGGCACATCAACTTTAATGAAATCGACAAACTGATTAATCATGCTGTTCATGAAATCCGTTATTGTGGTTTGATTATTTTGGTGTATCAATATCAAGCTGGCGATCAAGAGGCGGTGTTTGATTATTATCTAAAAAACCTTAATGCTGTCAATAACTGGGATTTGGTCGATTATTCAACGCCGCATATTATTGGTAATTATCTGTTTAACCATCAAGATAAACTGTCACTACTTTATGACTGGACAAAATCAGCTGATTTGTGGGAAAGGCGTATTGCTATTGTGGCAAGCATTGCTTTTATCAAGCAAGGTGAATTCACCCCGACACTTAAAATTAGCAAGATGCTTCTTAATGATCAAGAAGATCTGATTCACAAAGCTGTTGGCTGGATGCTTAGAGAAATTTACAAAAAAGACAATGCTATTTGCACAATCTTCTTAAAAGAAAACTACGCACAACTACCCAGAACTACTTTAAGATATGCAATTGAACGCATGCAAGAGAATGAAAGGCAGCGTTATTTAAAAGGGGAGCTTTAGATGTATCAAATTAGTTTTTACGTGCCTGAGGCTGACCTAGAAATAGTTAAAAATGCTATGTTCGATGTAGGTGCAGGTAAGTTTGATAACTATGAAAACTGCGCCTGGCAAACTACGGGTATTGGGCAGTTTAAACCTGTCGGTGATGCTAATCCTGCTATTGGTATGTTGGATGAGCTAGAGGCGATTGAAGAATACAAGGTTGAGATGATGTGTGTTGATGATAATTTACAGTTAGTCATTGAAGCCATGAAATTTGCACATCCTTATGAACAAGTGGCTTACACGGTTATAAAAATGGAAAACTTATGAATACACCTTACGAACACGGCTTTATGCTCAGCTTATTGGTCTTAGCCATTGGTGGCTTAATCTGGCTATTCACTCCTTTTATTCCTGCACTATTTTTAGCCTTACTCATTGCAATCGCAACTTTTAAACAATACAACAAGTTCCAGCAAAAATTTTCAAATTCAAATGCTGCGCTTTTAATAACACTGTTAGTTACTGTTGTATTAATCCTACCGCTGAGTTACATTCTACTGATTAGCGGGCTAGAGATTTCCGCATTAATCCAAACCATTAACACCGATTTTGATACAGAAAAAAGCAGGCAAGTATTTGATCAAACTATTTCTAGTTTGCCTTTATCCGATTCACTTAAGGTTACTTTAAACGCTGCACTTAGTAGTAATATGGAAGGATTTTTAATCAGTATTAAAGATTTCTCTGTGGTGATTTTAAAGAGCATTGTGTCGTTGTCTTCTCACTTTATCTTCTTCTTAATTGTGACTATCTTCTCGCTCTATTACTTCTATATCGACGGCAAGAATACAGTGAAACGCCTTAAAGATTTATCACCACTAGAAAACTACTTGGATGATATTTTGTTCAATCAATTTTCAAGCTTGTCTATTACCTTGGTGGGTAGTGTCTTTATCATTGCGCTATTACAAGGTATGGTGTTTTCTATCGGTGTGATGATTGTAGGCTTACCAGTGTTGTACTTTGGTATTGCCATGGCTTTGGCTAGCTTTATCCCAGTACTTGGTGGTTTGATTATTTGGCTGCCTTTAAGTTTGTATTTATATGCACAAGGGCAAACTGCTGACGCAATGATTATTGTGCTGTTTGGTGCGGTGTTTATTGGTACGATTATTGATCACTTTGTGCGACCAATGGTCATTCAAAAGTTTTCGCAAAAATCAGACCAATCTAGCGCCTTAGATCATACGCTAATCACAGTATTATCAACGCTTGCAGGTATTATGCAGTTTGGCATCTTAGGGTTGCTTATTGGCCCAATCATTGCTGCTATGGCGATTAGTATCTTTGATGTGTACGCTATTAAATACGCAGACACACTCGATCAGTCTTAAAATTCACTAATCGGGTATAATGTTGTCTTTTTCTTAAAAGACAGTGCTATGCTAACAAAACTGGTTAAATTCTTAGAAAACAATCATCCAGATTCTAATATCAATGATTATTTAGACGCCAAATATTTACAATTAACACCACCTCAGTTAAAACAAATTGCAGATGCGTTAAATTCTGGTGAATTACAAATCAAACCAGCATCAAGCTGTTCTGCTGATCGTTTTATTTTTCATTTTGGCAGTACAATCATCTTAGTGCAAAAAGACACGACTAATTCATCGGCTGTTTATCAAGCAGAGCTTTCTTGGGAAACTGACTTTATGGCGATTCATTCAACTAGAAATAAGGGTAAGGGTTTTTATTTTATTGCGTTTGAATTTGATGACGATTATCAAGTTACTTTAAAACAAACAGATAAGCTTTTAGAAGATCAAGTTAGAAATGAAGAGCAAAATCAAGAGTTGATTGATAAAGCCATGCCGGTACTTAGAGGCTTTATGTCGGCTATCTCTGAATAGAGTTTAAACGCCTAACTGGGTCGATTTTTTAAGTTTTGGCCCTGCTTTAAAAGTAACTACTTTTCTGGCTGAAATCATTACTTGTTCGCCTGTTTTAGGGTTTCTGCCTGGTCTAGATGACTTTTCTCTGACAATAAAATTACCAAAACTAGATAATTTTACCGACTCACCTTGGGCGAGTGATTTTTTAATCTCGTCAAAAAAATCATTGGTAATCGATAAAGCTTGATTGTGCGTCACACCAATTCTATCTACTAGTAAATCAGCAATGTCCTTCTTAGTAACTGACATTATCTTTGCGTGGCTGAAAATTTATCTTGCATTAAGGCTAGCACTTCATCAACTTTAGCGTTAACTTCGTCGTCACTCAATGTGGCCTCTAACGACTGATAAGTCAAATTAAGTGCCACACTCTTTTTGCCAGATTCGATGTTATCACCAGCGTAAATATCAAATAAGCTCACACCGACAAAATCAGGTTGATCCATGTCCTCAATGCTGCTCATAAGATCAGCAACTGGTGTTGCTTCATCCAATACCAAGGCAATGTCTCTTGCAGACTGTTGGTATGATGAAAACGCCTCATATTTAGCGATTTTTCCTGACAGAATAACATCAAGGTCGATTTCAAATAAATAACACTTAGATAGCGATAATTCTTTTTGCACTACTGGCGATAAAGCACCGATATAACCAACCTGTGTACCATCTAATATAATCTTAGCAGTTTGGCCTTTTTGCAATGCTGAGTGTTCAGCTGCTTCAAACGAAAACTGAGTACCGGTTAATGCTAACAGTGACTCTAGATCTGCTTTAGCATCAAAGAAATCTAGGGGCTGAAGGTCAGTTGACCATTGTGCATCAAAACGATTACCTGACACAACACCGGCTAATTTGTTAGATTGTTCATCTGCTTTAACACCACCAAAACACAGGCCGATTTCAAAGAATCTAGCATCGGTATGGCCACGTCTTTGATTGGACTCAACCGTTTGCAATAAGCCCGCCCAAAGCGATGAACGCATGGTTGACATATCGGCTGAAATTGGGTTACTCAAAGTAATCTTTTTAGCTTCTGGATCAATTAAATTTTGGTATTTTTCTGAAACAAAACTATAAGTAATAACCTCTTGATATCCACGACTCACTAATGATTGGGCAATATCGTACTTATCAATAGTCGCCTCAGAAGTAGCGTTAATATTGGCATCTAATGATAGTTTTTGCACGGGTAATTTATCGTAACCGTAAAGCCTTGCAAGCTCTTCGATTAAGTCAGCCGGAATACGAATGTCAAATCTAAAGCTTGGTGGAATAATTGTCCATGAATCCGCACTCTTGTTGCTGATTTCAAAATCAAGATTGATAAATTTTTCTTCAATCCAGTTTGAATCTAATTCAAAACCTAAAATCTTTTGAATCTTGGCTTGAGTAATCGTAATTGGTGTGAGCTCTGGCAATGCCTTTGTATCAACACAGCTATTAATATCGCTGGCTTCACCACCACAAATATCGATGATTAACTGTGTCGCCCTATCCATTGCTGTTTCAGTAATATTGAAATCTACCCCGCGCTCAAAACGCAATGAAGACTCAGTATGTAAGCCGTAATTTCTAGCCTTGCCAGCAATAGACACCGGCTCAAAAAATGCACTTTCTAATAAGATTTGAGTTGAATTATCTTGTGTAGAGCTACTCATACCGCCCATTACACCAGCAATCGCCAGTGGGGAATTATCATCAGCAATAATCAGTGTGTCGTCTTTTAATTCAATACTCGATTCGTTTAATAACTCGATTGTTTCGCCAGCTTTAGCGTTTCTCACTTCAATAGCGCCATTAATTTTTTCTAAATCAAAGGCGTGCATAGGCTGGCCTAACTCTAATAACACATAGTTGGTAATATCAACCACAGGTGAATGTATTTGCTGACCTGAGCGTGTAAGTTTGTCAGCCATCCATTTAGGTGTTTTAACCGTGTTGTTTATACCTTTTATAGATCTGGTTAAATACTTCGGGCAGGCTTGTGTATTACTCACACTGGTATCAATACTTGATACACCTTGCGCATCAACTTCGAATTTAGGCATATCGAATGCTATGTTGTAATTAGCACTTACTTCACGAGCAACACCCAATACTGAAAAACAATCGCCACGGTTTGGGGTAATGTCTAGCTCGATAATATTATCATCTAGATCTAAGTACTTTCTAATGTCTTGACCAATAGGCGCGTCGCTGTCTAACTCTGAAATACCATCTGACGAATCACTCATACCAAGCTCAGACTCTGAGCAAATCATGCCGAATGACTCAACACCACGAAGTTTGGCTTTTTTGATTTTTAAACCACCAGGTAATTTAGCACCAACGGTTGCAACGATTACTTTTAAGTCAGCACGTACATTATTAGCGCCACAAATAATTTGTAAATTATCACTTTCGCCAACATTAACTTGACATAAGTTAAGCTTGTCAGCGTCTGGGTGTTTTTCACAACTCACCACATGGCCGACAACAACTTTGTCAAACGCAGGCGCGACAGATTCAATACCATCAACTTCAAGCCCAGCCATTGTTAACTGCTCAGCCAACACTTCGTCAGTAACGTTAGGGTTAATCCACTCTCTTAACCAAGATGTTGAAATATTCATTTAAATTGCCTCAAAAAACGAATGTCGTTTTCAAAGAAAAGACGCAGATCGTTCACGCCATAGCGCAACATTGCTAAACGCTCAACGCCCATGCCAAAAGCAAGGCCAGTGTATTCTTCAGCATCAATATCAACTGAATTTAAAACATTAGGGTGTACAACGCCACAGCCTAACACTTCTAGCCAGCCTGTTTTTTTACATACACGACAGCCTTCACCACCACAAATAACACATTCGATATCAGCCTCAGCCGAAGGCTCAGTGAAAGGGAAATATGAAGGACGAAAACGCACTTGTAAATCTTCTTTTTCAAAATAAGCACGCAAGAAGTCAATCAACAAGCCTTTAAGCTGTGCAAAATTAGCGTCTTTGTCCACAATCAAGCCTTCGACCTGATGGAACATTGGTGTATGGGTGATATCGGAATCACAACGATAAACTCGACCCGGTGCAATAATGCGCAGTGGTGGTTTTTTGTTTTCCATGGTGCGAATTTGCACCGGTGAAGTATGCGTTCTTAAGACCGTGCTTTCATCAAAATAAAAGGTATCGTGCATGGCACGTGCCGGATGATGCTCGGGGATATTAAGCGCAGTAAAATTATGAAAATCGTCTTCAATCTCAGGGCCGGTTTCTACTTCGAAACCATTTTTTGCAAATAAAGACTGAATACGATTTAAAGTAATGGTGACCGGGTGTAAACCACCCATCTCAACATTTCTACCCGGAAGAGAAACGTCAATCTTTTCTTTCAAAAGACGTTTTTCTAATTCTAGGGTTTCTAAATGATTTTTTCTATCGGTTAATAGATTTTGTAACTTGACCTTAGCTTGGTTAATGGCTTCACCCATTTTAGGGCGCTCTTCTTTTGATAGCTTTCCTAAGCCTTTCAAAAGAGCAGTAAGCTCACCTTTTTTACCCAAAAACTTGACTCGTAAATCGTCAAGCTCTTTTAAGCTTTTTGCTGCGGCAATAGATGCCTTAGCTTGATCAAGAATCGTGTTAATCATTTTAGAATTGAATTTGGTAAATGGTCATAGGAAAAAACCTATAACCATTTTATATGGTTTACTTAGCGGCTGCTGCGATCGCGGCCTTAGCTTGGTCTGCAATCTGTGCAAAAGCTGCTTTATCAAAAATCGCAATATCTGATAAAACTTTACGGTCGATTTCAATACCTGCTTTGTTCATACCATCAATTAATCTTGAATAGCTTAAACCATTATTACGTGCTTCAGCATTAATACGAACAATCCAAAGTCTACGGAACTGACGACGTCTTTGACGACGATCACGATACGCATATTGACCCGCTTTGATTACTGCTTGTTTAGCAACACGGTAGACTTTTGATCTTGCACCGTAATAACCTTTAGCTTTCTTTAAAATTTTCTTATGTTTAGCGTGCGCCTGCACACCTCTTGATACTCTTGCCATTTTCTATACTCCTATTAACTATACGGTAACATTTTACGAACCATTGGTACATCTGCTTTCTCAACAGTGTCCGGTGAACGTAAGCTACGTTTTCTAGAAGTGCTCTTCTTTGTCAAAATATGACGTAGGTGAGAGTGTTTACATTTGTAACCGCCACTGGCAGTTTTCTTGAAGCGCTTTGCAGCACCTCGGTTGGTCTTCATCTTTGGCATCATTTTCTCCTTGTCTTGTTAGACATATTTAACTATTCCTAACGAATAGTTTTTTATTTAAAGAAGTAATCTAGTGTTTCGTTACTTCTTTTTCGATTTGGGTGCCAGCATCATGCCTAGCTGGCGACCCTCCATCTTTGCCTTTTGTTCTACATTGGCAAATTCTTCTGTATCTTTCTCAATTCTGTCTAGCATTTCCATGCCTAGCTCTCTGTGCTGCATTTCGCGTCCACGGAACCAAATACTTACTTTAACTTTGTCACCATTTTCTAAAAATTTAACCAAATTTCTAAATTTAATTTGGTAATCGCCTTCTTCGGTACCTGGGCGATATTTAATGGTTTTAACTGTATTTTTCTTTTGTTTCTTTTTCTGGTCACTCAGTTGCTTCTTTTGTTCATAGAGAAACTTACCAAAATCCATAATTTTACAAACAGGTGGTTCAGCGTTAGGAGAAACCTCAACCAAATCCATACTAGCGTCTTTGGCCATCTCTTTTGCTTTATCTATATTTACAACACCAGCTTGATCGCCGTTAGCGTCAATTAACCGAACTTCTGAAACTCTAATGTTGTCATTAATTCTGGTTTTTACTTTATATGGTTTTTTAATAATTATTCCTCTTTAACTAATTTTATAAACGCTTCTATCGACATAGAACCTAGATCCTCACCGCCGCGTTTACGCACTGAAATTTCTTCATTTTCCATTTCTCTACCACCCGCTACCAAAATATATGGGTAACGTTGCATAGAGTGCTCGCGTATTTTAAAGCCTATCTTCTCATTTCGCAAGTCCGAAACCACTCTAAGCCCTTGTTTTTTTAACTTTTTCTCAACATTGGTAACAAAATCATGCTGTTTTTCAGAAATATTCAAAATTACCGCTTGAATTGGTGCCAACCAAGATGGAAATGCACCCTCGTAATGCTCAATCAAAATTCCAACAAATCGCTCAAGTGATCCAACGATTGCACGGTGTAGCATTACCGGTGTTTGCTTTGAGTTGTCTTCAGCCACGTATTGCGCATCAAGGCGCTCTGGCATTGAAAAATCAACTTGTAAAGTGCCACATTGCCATTCACGATCTAAGCAGTCTTTTAGTACAAATTCAATCTTCGGGCCGTAGAAAGCACCTTCACCCTCTTGTAAGTCCCATTTAATACCTTTGGCATCAAGTGCTTCAGCCAATGCAGCCTCTGCCCTATCCCAAACTTCATCAGAGCCCACACGATTTTCAGGGCGGGTAGAAAGCTTAATATCTACATTGTCAAAACCAAAATGCTTATAGACATCAAAAGTTAAATCAATAAAAGTAGATACTTCTGATTGAATTTGGTCGGCCGTACAAAAAATATGACCATCATCCTGCACAAAATTGCGTACACGCATAATGCCGTGCAAAGTGCCCGATGGCTCGTTACGATGGCATGAGCCAAACTCAGCCAAACGTAATGGCAAATCACGGTAAGATTTTAAACCTTGATTGTAAATTTGAATATGTGCTGGGCAGTTCATCGGCTTGACCGCGTAATCACGATTCTCACTACTGGTAGTAAACATGGCGTCGCCAAACTTATCCCAATGACCTGATTTTTCCCAAAGTGTTCTATCGATTAGCTGTGGCGTGTGCACCTCTTTGTAATCATTATCTCTAAAAACACCACGCATGTATTGTTCAACAATTTGATACAGCGTCCAACCTTTTTCATGCCAAAACACCATGCCAGGCGCCTCTTCTTGCATGTGAAATAAATCTTGTGTTTTGCCAATCTTGCGATGGTCACGCTTCTCGGCTTCTTCTAAGCGGTATAGATAATCTTTAAGATCGTCTTTACTCGCCCAAGCAGTGCCATACACACGTTGTAGCATTTCATTGTTGCTATCACCACGCCAGTATGCGCCGGCCAATTTCATCAATTTAAAGGCTTTTAATTTAGCTGTTGATGGTACGTGAGGGCCACGACATAGGTCAATAAAGTCACCTTGTTGGTACAGCGATAGTGTTTGATCTGACGGGATAGATTCAATAATCTCAGCCTTGTAATGTTCGCCCTTATCTTTAAAAAATTGTACCGCTTCATCACGACCCATTTCACTACGCTCAATCTTAAGATTTTGCTTAATAAGATGGTTCATGTTCTTTTCAATCTTAGCCAAGTCGTCTTCAGAGAAACCGTCTTTATAAGCAAAATCATAATAAAAACCATTATCAATCACCGGACCAATCGTAACTTGTGCGTCCGGGTAAAGCATTTGTGTGGCTTGTGCTAAAAGGTGCGCTGTAGAGTGACGAATCACTTCAAGCCCTTCTTCATCCTTTGCAGTGATGATTGACAACGTAGCATCAGACTCAATCACATGAGAGGCATCCACCAACTCTCCATTGACTTTACCCGCCAATGTCGCCTTAGCAAGACCAGAGCCAATCGACTTGGCTACGTCAAATACACTGAGCACTTGATCAAAAGATTTTTCAGTTCCGTCTGGAAGTGTGATTATTGGCATTGCAAACAACTAAAATTAAAAGGCTGTATTTTACCTTGACAAGGCTTATTCTGAGGTGCTAATTTGCTCAACCATCAGTTGTAAATTAGTCGCCCCTCGCCAAATATTGATTGATAATTTATAAGCGACTGTTACTTGCTTAGAGTTAAGTGGCGCTTGAAAAAAAGCAATCGCATCATGGGTGTGGGTATCGCCAACCAATTTAAGTCGGCATTTAAGGTGTTTTTCACCCACTACTTTTTGTTCAACCACCTCAAAATTTCCATAAAAGATTGGCTCTTCAAACCCTTGACCCCAAGGTCCTGCCTCTTTAAGAATTTCTGCATTATTAAGTGAAATATCAAAGGCCTCAAGTTGGCCGTCCGTTAGTAGCTCTACTTTTGGAATTTCACCATTTAAATGTGACTTAATAGCATCATGAAAAGCTCGTTTAAATGAATAAAATTCTTCTGATTTAATACTAAGCCCCGCTGCCATTGCGTGGCCACCAAATTTTAAAATTAAACCTGGATTATTACGATCAACCAAATCAAGTAGATCTTTAATATGTACACTGGGAATAGAGCGGATAGAGCCTTTCAAAAAATTGCCAGATTTTGCAAATACAGCCACTGGACAGTGATAATCTTCTTTGAGTTTTCCTGCAACGATGCCGACAATACCTTCGTGCCAAGTTGGGTCAAATAAGCTAAGTGCAAATTTGCCTTCAGACACATCTTGAGCATCGACAATGGCTTGCGCCTCATCTTGGATTCGGGCTTGCTCCTCTTTGCGTTTTTGATTAAATGCTTCAAGCTCTTGAGCGTAGCGCCTAGCATCGTTCATATCATCTGTTAATAAACACTTGATACCACGAGAAATATCACTCAAGCGCCCCGCCGCATTAAGACGTGGACCTACGGCAAAGCCAAGATCGCTGGCTTGTAAGGTTTGCGCTGGTCGATTGGCAATTTCAAGCAATGCCAAAATACCTGGAGAGCATTGTTTTTGCTGAATACGTTTAATGCCTTGGTCAATTAAAATTCTATTATTTTGATCAAGCTTAACAACATCTGCCACTGTGCCTAATGCAACTAAGTCTAATACCTGGCGAAGGTCGGGCAAAGGAATGTTGTTATTGGTGAAGTAACTACCCTTATGGAGGTGACTTTTTAAAGATGAAAACAAGTAAAAACACACGCCAACACCGGCTAAATTTTTGCTTGGAAAATCACAACCTTTAAGATTGGGATTGATAATGGCATCAGCCACTGGCAAAGAATCACTTGGTAAGTGGTGATCGGTAATAATGACATTAATACCTGAGTCCTTGGCCAGCTGTGTGCCATCAAAGCTAGAGATGCCATTATCAACGGTGATGATTAAATCTGGTTGTTTTTCCTTAATAGCCAGATCAACAATTTCTGGGCTAAGACCATAACCATGCTCGAACCGATTTGGCACTAAGAAATCAACCTGTTTAGCGCCCATCATTCTTAATGATTTCATTGCAACCACACTGGCTGTTGCGCCATCAGCATCAAAATCGCCAATAATTAAAATGCGTTTTTGCTCGGTTAATGCTCGCTCTAATAATGACAAGGCTTTGTCTAACTCAGAAAAATTAGGCCTTAGAAGATCTGAAAGTGTTAATGACAGTTGTGATTCTGCCAAGCCTCTGGCGGCATAAATTTTCTTTAAAAAAACTGGAATATCTTCTGAATAAGACGAGAATAAAGCTTGATCTATCGCCCTACTTAGCATTGCTTATAGCGCGAATGTACGAATCAAATGATTTGTCACTGCCATTTGTGCCACCATAAAAAAACGGCACATCGATCGCCACATTGTCATCATGGCCATGGCTCATTGAAGTCCAATAAGGCTGTGGCTGTGTATTAGGAAAATATTTTAGATTGATTAACGGATTGTCATCGTTATAAACCAATAATGCCATTAATTCAGATTTACTTGGCAAGTGCCAATTAGACGATTGACACAAACTACTTTTATTTAGCGCTTGGACAAAAGCCTGCGTATTGCATCCCTTACCCCATTGGCAATTACGACTGTATTCGCCATCTTCTACACCAGAATTACCATCAAACCAAGTGTAGGTACTCTGGGCATCTTGCAAGCCTTTTTTGCTAACTTTAACTTCCCATATTAGCTGTGATTTGTCGTCCAAAACACAAGACCATTGTTTTGCATCATCTGCCAACAAGGCGCCTTCGTTTGAAACCTTAATTAACTTGGCGTTAGTCAAGGTGCTAAAACATAAGGTGATAAACAATAAGGTAATTTTATTCATTGACTAATTTTGTTATTTTGTTGGCGCTGGCTGGCGCCATATTAAGCCCGTTACGAAAATGCCCGGTATTAATAAATAAATTTTGATAACTTTCATCTTTGGCTACAATCACTTTGCCTGAGCGACTGGCTGGTCTAAAACCTGACCAATGGTATTCAATTTCAGCATTTTTAAGTGCTGGTACGTGCTGCCAAGCAAATTCATGAAGGCTTTGTTTGGTTTGGTCATCAATATCACGATTAAAACCAACCTCTTCCATGGTCGAACCAATGAGTATTTTACCATCGGCTCTGGGAATTATATAGCGACCCTGATTGAGAATAACATGGGGGATTTCACTCGCTTGAGCTTTAAGTACAATCATCTGCCCCTTCATTGGAAAAATTTCGTCCTTTAAGATTAGTAACTGCTCACTCCAAGCGCCAGCGCAAGCAATAACTTTATCAGCTAAAAAATCACCTTTTGATGTGTGTACACCTAACACTTTATCTTCTTTAGTTATCAAATTTTCAACTTGTGTATGCTCAACAATCTTAACGCCTTTTTGGATAATATCTGCCTTTAGTGCCTGCAATAAACGAGGATTTCTAACGCTTGCTACATGGGTGAATAAGGCGCCATCAACATGATGATCATAGCCAATATGGTAGCGCTTCATCCACGCTTTAGCTTCAGGCGATTCAAACTCATCCATCATCAATAATCCAGATTTTTGATACTGAGGATCAATACCGCTAGAACGATGCAAATCATCACACAACGCCTCATAAATAGCTTGAGATTCTAAGCTTAAATCATTAGTTAGATCATCATAATGCCAAGGGTAAAGTGGGCTGATAATGCCACCACCTGCCCATGAGGATTCTTTGCCACATTCTCGTTGATCTAATAGCGTAACCTCTGCACCCGAGATTACTAACATGCGTGCACTCATCATGCCAATAATACCGCCGCCAATAACGATACAATCACTCATGATTTTTTCATATCGGAAAATAATAGCAGTGCAACACCTACACTGATTAAGATATCCGCCACATTGAATACTGGCCAATAAAACGCTTGATAATGAAGATCGATAAAATCAATCACAAAGCCTAGAAAAAAACGATCAATCAAATTTCCCACCGCGCCCGCTAAAAGAATAGATAGTGCGCTGAGTTTTAACACTTGATCTACAGCTACTCGGTACATCCAGACCATAATAGCAATACTGGCAATTATTGAAATGCCAGATAATGCATATCGCTGCCAACCTGATTGATCAGCCAAAAAACTGAAAGCCGCACCATAATTGTGTACATGCGTTAGGCTGAAAAATTCATTAATAACAACGGAGTTGTTGGGCTTAATATAGCCATAGACCAATAATTTTGTCACTTGATCTAACAATATTAACAACAAGGATAAAAAGAAATAATGCTTAACTTTACTCATGTGCGTCTAAAACGGTAAATAACACCTAATAACATTAGCGCCAAAACAATCATTGGCCACCACACCACTTGATTGTGTTTTTGGCGAAAATCCTCTCTTAATTGAGGGTTAATGCGTAAATATTTGAGTGTATTTCTTGCCATTGCATGGGG
This sequence comes from Gammaproteobacteria bacterium, assembly GCA_029243595.1. Classification (GTDB taxonomy): domain Bacteria; phylum Pseudomonadota; class Gammaproteobacteria; order PS1; family Pseudothioglobaceae; genus Thioglobus_C. Next base: position 21,202 of record JAQWRQ010000019.1, read on the forward strand.
TTTTGAATTAGTTAACCATTGGTGGTAAAGGCCGTATGACTTTGGAATAAAACCCCAAACCCAAGGCGCATCTTCACGCAATATGGCCACCATTTTATCAATGAGTACTTGCCTGTCAGCAGAATTTGGCATATTTTTCATTTGCTCAAATAATTTATCATATTCGGCATTTTGATAGTTAGCACCATTTTCTCCGCCTGTTTCAACTTTGGAGTTTTTTCCATACAATAAGAATAGGAAGTTCTCCGGATCAGGGTAATCTGCATTCCAGCCTAATTCAAACAATTGAGTTTGACCTTTGCTCATTTTATCTTGCAGTCGATTATAGCTACTTGATCTAATCACCAATTGAATGCCAATTTTTTTAAATTGTTTTCTGATCCAGTCTAGCCTTGGCTGGTCTTCTGCACTGCTGGCAGTTGTATCAAAATACAAAACAAGAGGCTTGTTGGTAGTTGGATCAATACCTTTAGCGTATCCTGCTTGCACCATCAAATCTTCTGCTTTAGAAATATCCTTACGCTTATCTAATGCATCGTAAACAAATGGATTGTAACTCTCGGCCGCACCAAAAATACCAGCAGGAATTGGCCCGTGGGCCGCGCTACCGCGACCATTTCTAAAAATAGAAATATATTCTTCTTCATTAATGGCAATTGAAATGGCTTGCCTTAATTTTTGAGTAGATGATGTATAACCGCCAACTGTTGTATCTAGCATATTAAAAGCAGTGTAATAAACGCTGGTACTATTACTGGTGAGTAGGCGAATATTTTTACCGCTCATTCTTGGCGCTAAAACAGTTTGACCTTTGGCTTTAACCTCAATGGCTTGATCAAAATTATCACTAGAGATACCCGATTTATCATAATATCCTTGTAAAAATTTATTCCAATAAGGTGCAGTTTCTTTTTCTAGTAAGAAATGCACTCTATCTAAAAATGGCAGTTTTTTATTCTGGTCAACCAACAAGTGATTTTCTATATCGCTGTCTTCACCTGTACTTGGGTAATACTCATCATGAAAATTAAGGTTTTTCTGAAGGATCATTTCCTTGTTTGGATTATTAACCGTTAATTGAAAAGGCCCCGTTCCTACTGGATACCAGTCCAGTACAATGTTTTTATCAATCAAGCCTTGTTGTGCATAAAACGCATCTGCCTCTGGCGGTATAGCGGTAAAAAATGGCATGGCTAACCAGTATAAAAACTGCTCTTGAACGCCGTTTACCTTTATAGAATAACGATATTTATCTAACACTTTAACACCTGATATTTGATGCTGAGTTAAATCAAGTACGCCTTTAGCACTTTTTAGTTCAGCGTTTAAATCATCAAGACCAACAATCATCTCACTCATTAAACTTAGTATCGGAGAATGTAGTTTGGGATTAGCTAAACGCTTAATTTGATGCACAAAGTCACTGGCAACCAATTCTCTTGTTGCGGTTTTTTCAAAATTACTCAAATAATTAATACGACTAAGGTCAGCATCACTTAGCGCAAGATTTTTTTCAACAAAGGCAGGATGGTTTTGATACATTATCCCCGGCTTGATTTGCAAAATATAGCGTGAAAAAGCCGCGGACTGTCTATCCACAGCTGGAATCTCATCACCTTTTTCATTGTAATAATGTACTTGTGGCATATGTGCCAATACACCTGGTATTAAAGTATAAGGTCGTTTTAAATAGTGATATTGCAGTGGCGTCTCATACACCGACTGAATAAAAGTCCACTCATTCGAAGAATACGAACGTGCTGGGTCTAAATGCTTTGGACGTGCAGAAAAAGAACTGTAAAGTGTATTGTCTAGTCTTTGCGCATCAGGGTACGGGTTATTCCAGGGCTCAGTACAGGCACCTAATAGAGGTAAAACAGCCCATATTAAAAGCTTTATATGTTTATAATTCAACATCGTATCAATTATAAATACTTAAGGAGTCTTATGGGTTTTTTAACAGGAAAAAGAGCGCTAATTGTTGGTGTTGCATCTAACCGATCTATTGCATGGGGTATTGCTGAATCAATGGCCAAACAAGGCTGTGAAATTGCACTCACTTACCAAAACGATAAATTAAAAAAACGCGTTGATAAATGTGCGGTTGTTTGTAATTCTGACATTGTTATTCCTTGCGATGTGGGCACTGACGAAAGTATCGATGCCACCTTTGCAGAGCTTAAAAACCATTGGGATAACTTTGATATCTTAGTCCATTCTGTTGCTTTTGCACCGCGTGAGGCATTGGATGGTAATTATGTTGAAGCCACTACACGTGAAAACTTTGCCACAGCGCACGACATCAGCTCATACAGTTTTACCGCTTTAGCCAAAAGTGCAAGCCCAATGCTTAATGACAATGGCGCCCTACTAACCGTGAGTTACTTAGGTGCTATTCGCGCGATTCCTAACTACAATGTTATGGGTGTTGCTAAGGCTTCACTTGAGGCTAATGTTCGCTATATGGCAGCTGCTATGGGTCCTGAAAAAGGTATTCGCGTTAATGCTGTATCTGCCGGACCAATTAAAACATTGGCAGCGAGTGGCATTAAAGACTTTGGCAAACTATTAGACTATGCCGCTGATAGTTCTGCACTTAAACGTAACGTAACCATTGACGAGGTAGGTAATGCTGCAGCCTTCTTGTGTTCAGACTTAGCGTCGGGTATTACGGGTGAAGTTACTTACATTGATTCTGGTTACAACTTCTATGATAAGGGCCCTGATTTATAATCAGCAAAACTTATCCAAAAAAAGACCTGCTAAATTGCAGGTCTTTTTTTTGTTTTAAAGTTAGCTAACTTTATAAACGCTCAGTAAAAATTTCTAAATCTGCATTTTTTCTTAGCGTTGTCAAAATACCCTTAAAGACTTCATCTGATTCAAAGCTCAACAAAGAACGTGCTAATGCATTATTTGGCGCTTCATCAGGCGCTTTAACTTTTGATAGAGAAATCACAACAGACTCACGCTTGTTTAAACTCTGAGCACTGTAAGTCGTGCTATTGTGTGGCTTAGACAAGGCGAATACTTTATTAACAATCATCACATCTGCTTTATCAGAATCGCGTTTAATCCAGCCAACTTTGTTCCATTTAAGTTGGTTTTTGTCCATTAGCGTCTGTACTGTTTCAGTATCACCGTTTACCAATGACTCTGAAATTTTCTTAGCAATATCATCCACAAAAGTTTTTGCTAATAACGTCGTTAGGTGGGTGTTGATCTCACCCTTAACTTCGTCAAATGATTTTTGTCGTTGTGCTAGTTTATCCTTAACCCTAAGCACCACTATCCTATCACCAGGCAATTCAACTGGCTCAGAGTTTTCACCCTTGTTAAACACTACGTCACTAAAAGCTGCATTAGTAAACTTTTGCTCGTATTGCGTGTTGTTTTGAGTGAAAAACTCAGACGTGTTTAATTTAAGACTCATTTGATCTGCCACCTCTTCCAAACTAACCTCATAAGCCAAATTGGTTAACTGTTCAGTTAAATCATAAAGTGATTTTTGCGCCTTTGTTTGTTTGTAAAGCTTGGTTAAATCATCACGTACAGATTCAAATGACTTGATATCGCCTACTTGAATTGCGTTTAGTTTAATCACATGGTAGCCAAATTCTGTTTTCACTGGCTCAGCTACTTCACCTACTTTCATGCTAAATACTTTAGCCTCAAACTCAGGCATCATAACACCTAAAGTAAAGAACCCTAGATCACCACCAGCATCTTTTGAGCCTGTATCTTGAGAATGTGTTGCTGCTAATTTAGCAAAATCAGCACCTGCGTTTAACTGGGTAATGATCTGATCTGCTTGCTGTTTAGACTCCACCAAGATATGCTGAGCTTGACGTTCTTCTTCTGTGGTGAAACGCTCTTTCTCATCTTCGTAGAAGTTAAACAGTTCATCATCATTAACTTGAATACCTTTGGCGATTTGATCAAGTGATAATTCAACAAAGCCCACCTTGAGTTTCTGAGGCTCAGAAAAAGATTCTTTTTGATTGTCATAAAAATCTTTAACACTCTCGGGTGCTACTTTTACTTTATCTGAATAATTGTTTGCATTGAGCTGAATGTAATTAAATTCACGTTGTTGATCGTTAAGTGCTTGTAAATTTTTCAATGCAGAAGGTGTTACAAAAGCAGAATCTAATAAGTTATATTTGATTTGACCCTGAGTTAGTTCTGCTAATTTAGTTGTCTCGTACGCTACATCGCTATAACCATTAAGTGCTAATAGCTTCTTGTACCTTTCTATAGAAAATCGCCCATCGACTTTAAAGACATTGTTAGACTGAATCAGCGCTTGTAGTTCTTCAGGCGTTGTTGCATGACCCATATCCTCAGCAAGCTGATCTAAAAGGCGTCTATTAACCATTGATTCAAGCGTGGATTGCTTAAGTATGTTGTCAAACTCAGCTGTGTATTTTTCAGCTAACTCTTGCTGCAGTTGTCTTTTCTTTGGATTGAATTCTGACAAGAACTCTTCTTTTGATATCTCTTCACTATTAATAGTAGCTACCGTTTCTCCCGAACCATTGAAGTCAACACCATAAAGAGCGGTAATAATAAAAGTCAGTGAAATTAAGCCAACGATCACATAGGTAATTACACCTTTAGACTTTTCCTTGATTGAGTTTAACATCATAATATTTTGAACGGTACTTTGCGCTATGCACTAAAACCATTTGTTAATAAAAAATAAGAATTATAAACGAAAACACTCATGCACTTAAAAGGCTTTATCTTGTGAGTAAAGAATGGATAAAAAAAGCAACCGATTGGCTGCTTTTTTTAAAATTTCGCAATATTTGCAAAAGAAAATATGGCGATCCGGAAGGGATTTGAACCCTCGACATCCTGCGTGACAGGCAGGCACTCTAACCAGCTGAGCTACCGGACCGAAATGTTTTTTTGGTGGGCGATACTGGGCTTGAACCAGTGACCCTCGCCTTGTAAGGGCGATGCTCTCCCAACTGAGCTAATCGCCCAAAAAAACTATGCCCGACACTTAAATCTAAGCACCGGACAAATTATACTTAAAAATTAATTATTTATTAACTGATTCTTTAAGTAATTTACCTGCTTTAAATGCAGGTACTTTAGATGCTTTGATTTGAATCGCTGCACCTGTTTGTGGGTTGCGGCCTGTACGTGCTGCACGGTCTCTTACTAAAAAGCTACCAAAACCTGTAATAGCAACATTGTCGCCACCTGCTAATGCACCAGTAATTGCGCCAGTTGTTGCGTCTAATGCGCGGGCTGCGTCTGCCTTAGTTAAACCTGAAGCATCTGCAATTGCTGCTACTAAATCTGATTTGTTCATGTTTTATTCTCCTGTGTAGTAAATTGTCTTTCTCTGTTTAAAAAAACAAAGCCTTGATCAAAAAGCTTTGAATGGATTATCCATCAAAAACCCCCGCTGTCAATAGCTTTTCGTAAAATAATAGTATTCTTTATCTTCTGCCAATACCTTATTTTTATAGTGGGTTAATTAAAGGCAAAATATCATTTTTCCAAATACTGGGTGTTACCTCGCCTAAATGCTTAAATATAATCACACCTTTGTCATTCACCAAGAAAGTCTCTGGAACTCGATATACGCCTAATTCTAGGCCTAATTTTCCTGCTTCATCAAAAGCAACGAAATCAAAAGGATTGCCTCGCATGCTTAAAAAACAATCACCAAAATTGGTGTGGTCTCGGTCTGCTTCAACACAAGCACTCAATTTCTTTTTATCTTTGTAGTTAATGCCCATCATTTGCACCGAGTTAGATTTAGCAATATTGATTAGCATCTGGTGTTCTACATGACAAGTCGCACACCAAGACGCCCAAACATTAACCAAAGAAAACTTGTCTTTTAATCTACCTTGAGTAAAGAATTTTTCTCCTGTATGAAAATCCACCACTTCAATATTAGGAAAATTTTTACCAATTAAAGGTGAGGGTAATTTCTTGGTATCGCGCCCCAAGCCATCTAGCAAAAAATAAGCCAATACAACAAATAAGGCTAATGGTAGAAATTTACCCACAGATGACTCTCATTGCTATTGTTCAGATTTTTTGGTTTTTTCTAAGGCATCAGCAACCTCAGGTGGCATGTAATTTTCATCATGCTTAGCAAGCACCTCTGTCGCCACAAAGATACCATTTACCAATGAACCAGTGGTAATAATGCCCTGACCTTCTCTAAACAAGTCTGGCAAGATGCCGGTATATTCAATGTTAAATTTATTTTTATTGTCCGTCACATCAAAGTTAACCGTCATATCTTTGCGTTTCACGCTATCTTTAGCGACCAAGCCACCCAAACGAAAACTCTTGCCAACAGGCGCCTTGCCCTCTGCCACTTCGGTAGGTGAATAAAAATAATTAGTATTACTGCCTAACGCTTGAAGCAGCAAAGTAATGGCTAATATAGCGCCCGCCACTAATAAAGCAACAAACACCATTCTATTTTGTCTTTTAGTCATTTATTTATCTCTTGAATATTTAATGCGTAATTGCGTAATAGCGTTTTCATGGAGGGATTTGGTTCTGAAAAACAAAACAGAAATCACCGCAAAAGTCAGGAAATACGAAAACCATATATAGTAGGTATATTTGTCAAATGATACCAAGTCAAGTAACGTTGTCATCTTTCACCTCCGGTAATAATATCTTTAACCCAGCGTGAATTCTGCTCTCTCACTAACACCTCATCTCTAGCGCGAAGTAACACCAAAGCGCCGTATAAAAACTTAAAGGCAAAACTCATTAGCATTAACGCAATAAACATATCGCTTTGCATCGAAACCTTGGTCACGCTTACAGACGAGCCTTGGTGCAAACTGTTCCACCATTCAACTGAATAATAAATAATGGGGATGTTAACCAAACCCACAATCGCTAAAACTGAAGAAGCTTTGGCCGCAGTTTTTGGGTTATCAAAGGCATTATTAAGTGACATATAAGCCAAATACAAAAACAATAAAATCAGCTCAGAAGTCAAACGCGCATCCCATACCCACCAAGTACCCCACATTGGCTTACCCCATACAGCGCCAGTGACGAGCGCTAAAAAAGTAAAAGCTGCACCAATTGGTGCTGAAACGGATGCCACCACATTGGCGAGTTTAATCTGCCAAATCAGGCCAATCGCACCAGCAATAGCCATGACTACATAAATAAATAAGCTCATCCATGCGGCGGGCACATGCACATACATAATACGTACACTATCACCTTGCTGATAATCAGCCGGAGACACAACTAAACCCCAATATAAACCTGCCAAAGTTAAGGCGATAAACGGGTACAAAAACCAAGGAATAAGTTTTTCGCTAATTCGGTAAAAATTTTGTGGCGAGGCAAACGCCTGAATCCATTTCCACATATTGATTAATGATTAATGATTAAGAATTGCAAATTATTTTAATGATTTCTGCGCCACATTATTGCGTAAATAAGTCGGTAATGGTAATTCATTATCATGCACACCCTTTTGATTTAAATATAAATCAATCAAATTTTCAGCTTTTGGGTAGAAATCTGACGCACAATGCTTAACACCTGTTTGCTCAGAAAGCTCATTTTCGTAGACGCCCCAGCCCGTACCTATGCCGATAAAATCTTGATTCAGTACATCAACTTCATTTGGTTTTTTTAAACTTTCATTAGATAGATTTTGATCTTGATACACCCCCCAATACACCTCACCCATACGTGCATCAAGTGCTACAGCAATCTTATTAGATTTATATTTTTTGGCTGCGCCAAAGCCCACAAGCTCTAAAGTAGAAAAGCCCATGGTAGGAATATCATAGGATAACGACATGCCTTGCACCACACCAATACACATGCGTACACCGGTAAATGCACCCGGGCCTTTGGTATAAACAATACTGTCTAAATCAGCCACAGCGATACCAGACTCGGCAAACACTTCATCACACAAAGGCAGAATAAGTCCTGAGCTTTTTGCCACATCTTTAACGAAACGGCTAACTTTCACCCCATTAGTGTAAAGGCTCACTGAGCAAACCTCAGTACAAGTATCGATCGCTAATAAATTCATAATCTTACTATTTTACAATTTTCTCAAACTTATTATAGATAGATAAAACCAATTGCCTGCGTTTAGACAACCTTTTTGCATGTTTGATTGGGTGGTAATAACTTGGCCCTTTCACCAAGGCTACTAAGGTTGCCATTTCCTCGGCTGATAAATCGCTAATGGATTGATTAAAATAAAATTGCGCACCTTTTTCAAACCCATAAATCGCCTTTTTGCCTTGCTGTGCCAAATACACCGTATTCATGTAACGATTAAGAATAAAGTCTTTATCAAAAGAAAACTCGAGCAACATCGCCATCAACACCTCATTAAGTTTACGGCTAATGGTTTGCTCTCTAGTGAGTAAGGTATTTTTGATCAGCTGCTGGGTTAGTGTACTCGCCCCTCGAATAGGTTTGTCATACAGCCAATAATCACGCAACACTCTGGCAATCTCTTTAAAATCTACACCCGGATGCTCAAAGAAAGATTGGTCCTCTACCAATAACAACATATTCAGCAATGGCTTAGGGTGTTGCTCTAATGACAACGTAGAATGAATAGGTGTCAGTGGTTTTGAAAATTCATCTCTAACCAAATTATTTAAATAATTCAAATACAAAGCAAACAACAAAATACTCAGTAGTATTAAGCGCTTTAGCCATTTAATGGTGATTGATTTTAAATTCAAGAAAGTTAGCGCCTTTATCAATAATTAGGTTAATTTTAACAAAATCCATCTATTAATGGTTTTTTCATACTATCTGCTTTCTTAATGATTGTGAAAATTGTCTAACTAGTATAAAATACCCACTCCCTTGCTTGATCACATGGTGTGGCAAGCTATTTTATAATAACCATAAGGAGAAAGACTCATGAGACACTATGAGATTGCACTGATTGTGCACCCTGACCAATCGGCTCAGGTAGGTACAATGATGGACAAATACAAAGAAATGATTACTGCTGACGGCGGTAACATTCATCGCGAAGAAGACTGGGGTCGTAAACACCTAGCTTATCCAATTGATAAAATTTATAAAGCACACTACTTAATGATGAACATTGAGTGTGGTCAAGAAACACTTGACAAGCTGAATTACAACTTCCGTTTTAACGATGCTATTTTAAGAAATTTAATTATTTCTAAAAAAGTAGCGATCACTGAGCCTTCAGCTATGATGACTGCTAAAGACGAAGACAAAAAACCAGTTAGAAGATAGGAGATTATTATGGCTAAGCAACAGAAAAGAAAACGCAGACCTCTAATTAAAGTTAATACTTTTTGTCGTTTCACGGCAGCAGGTGTTAAAGAGATTGACTATAAAGATGTGGATGTTTTGTTAAAGAACATTGACGAAGGTGGAAAAATTACACCATCAAGAATGACTGGCACTAGTGCTAAGTTCCAACGTCAATTAACGACTGCAATCAAAAGAGCTAGATTTTTAGCATTGATTCCTTACACTGACAAACATAAGAAATAGGAGTTAATCATGCAAGTAATTTTATTAGAAAAAATTGGTAAATTAGGCAACTTAGGCGATTTAGCTAACGTTAAATCAGGCTATGCTCGTAACTTCTTAATCCCACAAGGTAAGGCTAAGCCAGCAACAACAGCTAACATGGCTGAGTTTGAAGCAATCAAAGCTGACTTACAAGCAAAAGAAGCGGCAGCTTCTAAAGAAGCACAGACTAAAGCAGATGCTATGTCAGGTGCTGTTTGTACGATTAAAGTAAATGCAGGCGATGAAGGTAAACTATTTGGCTCTATCGGCACAGCTGATATCGCAGCAAGTTTAGCGGCTAGCGGCCATGAAGTTGAAAAACGTGATATCAATATGCCAGAAGCGATTCGCTTTGTTGGTGAATACGATATTAGTGTGACTTTGCACGCTGATGTTAATGTTGATATTAAGGTAGTAGTTGAAGCTTCAGAAGACGAAGAATAACCAACCTTTTAACTCAAAAATTGCGTTAAAATTAAAACCCTCGAGAGAGGGTTTTTTATTATCTAAAACAACGCAAATGGACATCGAAAACGCTAATATACCGCCAAATTCACTTGAATCAGAGCAATCTGTACTTGGTGGATTACTACTACACAACGAAGCCTGGGAACAGGTGGCTGATGCCCTAACAGCTGATGATTTTTATAACGCCTCTCACCGACTTATTTTTAATGCGATCGCTTTACTTTTGGAGCATGATAACCCTGCCGATATTCTTACGGTTAAAGAGCGATTAAAAAAAACAGGCGAAGAAGAGTCTGTTGGTGGTTTTGCCTACCTTTCACAAATTGCTGAAAGCACACCCAGCATATCTAACATTCAAACTTATGCAAAACACGTGCGTGAGCTTTCTGTTTATCGTCAGCTTATTATTGTCAGTCATGAAATTGCAGATACTGCTTATCGACCAAAAGAGATTGAATTACAAGAGTTGATTGATCTATCTGAAAGAAAGATATTTAACATCGCTGAGCAAATCACTCGTGGAAAACAAGATGTGGTTAATGTTAAAACTATTATTAAAGATGTGGTTAATTCAGCACATGAATGGGCAGAAAATCAAGGTGGATTAACAGGATTAGAAACTGGTTTTACTGAATTAGACAAAATGACTTCGGGCTTACAAAATGGTGATTTGATCATTATTGCGGGGCGCCCCTCAATGGGGAAAACTTCTTTTGCTATGAACATTATAGAAAATGTTGCCATTGAACAAAATAAACCAGTACTGGTCTTTTCTTTAGAAATGCCGACCGAAGCTTTAACACTTCGTATGATTTCTTCATTTGGCCGAATTGACAGCAAAAAAATACGTTCTGGCGATATGACAGAAACCGACTGGAATAGTTTTAATCATGCTGTAAGAGCACTGGAAAGTAATGATATTCTTATTGATGAAACCCCATCTATCACCCCAACTGAAATTCGAGCAAAAGCGCGTCGAATAAAAAGACAGCATCCTGAGTTGTCAGTAATTATGGTGGATTACCTTCAGCTAATGACCGTGCATGGTAAGAGTGAAAACAGAGTGCAAGAAATATCTGAAATATCTCGATCACTCAAAGCACTGGCTAAAGAAATCAATGTACCTGTGATTGCCTTATCTCAACTTAACCGTGGTGTTGAATCTCGACCTAAAGCCGGCAAAGGGCGTATGCCACAAATGGCAGATTTACGTGAATCTGGCTCTATTGAGCAAGATGCCGATATCATTGGTTTTGTTTATCGTGATGAACAATATCATGATGATACTTACTCCAACCCAGAAGAGGTTGGTAAGGCTGATTTGAAAATTGCCAAGCATCGTAATGGTGAGACTGGTAAGGTTGAGCTCGCTTGGATTGGAGAATACACCCGTTTTGAAAATTATACGAAAAACGATCAATTCCCCCATGATTATGATCAAAACCAACCAAATCCTGACCAGTTTCCACCTAATGACAGCGACATGACTTTGATGTAGATTCAATATGCGTGCTAGGGCTTCAATTTCACAATCAGCATTAACTCACAATTTATCGGTTGTTAAGCAATTAACATCTGGTGCCAAAGTGGTGTCGATGATAAAAGCCAATGCCTATGGTCATCACTTGGATTGTATTCATCCGTTAATCGACGGTTCAGACATGCTAGCTGTTAGTGAGTTGTTAGAAGCTGAAAAATTACGAGCTATTACTAAGCACCCTATTTTGCTATTGTCAGGCGTGTATTCAGAAACTGAACTACAGCAAGCGATTGAGCTAAATTGTCATATTGTTGTGCACCACGCATCACAAATAACCATTATTAATAACACTCAGAAATCAGTTAGTATTTGGCTTAAGATTGATACTGGCATGCATCGACTAGGTTTATCTACCAATGAGTACAAAGAATGCTTGCCTTTGCTTAAGGACAACCCTTTAGTGGAGGTTGCCTGCATCATGAGTCACTTTGCTTGTGCAGACGAAATTGAGCATCCTATGAACGAAGCTCAGCTTAACGATTTTCAGACGTTAACAACCCAAACAGATGTTCGCTCTATGGCAAATTCTGCTGCGATTTTATCTCAAGCAGAAACAACCTTTGATTTTGTACGCCCCGGCATTATGCTTTATGGCGCTTCTCCGTTTAACACACCCAACGATCAGCTCAAACCAGTAATGAAACTGTCTGCACCCATCGTTTCAATAAAAACCCTGCAAGCAGGTGAATCGGTCGGTTATGGTGCTACTTGGATAGCGAATATAGATACCACTATAGCTATTGTTGGTATTGGCTACGGGGACGGCTACCCTAGGCATGCTAAAAATGGCACACCAGTATTGATTAATAGCGTTTTATGCTCACTGGTCGGCCGTGTGTCGATGGATCTAATTTGTGTAGATATTGGCACAACAAAAGCCAATGTTGGTGATAATGCCATTTTATGGGGTGATGAAAAACTACATGTTGAAACTGTTGCCACTTACAGTGATACCATTTCTTATGAACTGTTAACTGGCATTAGCAGTCGTGTAGAGTTTGTAAAGCATGCCTAAGTTAATCCAAATTAGCGATTGCCATATTGATGACCAGCCTATGGCTATGGGGGTTAATTCACAGGACAATCTTAAGAAAATTATTCAACAAATCAGCCTTGTTGATTTTGACGCTTTATTAATTAGTGGCGATTTAACCCACAACGGAGGTATTAAATCTTACCAAATTTTAAAAGAGATATTACTGCCCATTAAAAAACCAATGTTTGTTATTGGTGGTAATCATGATGATGCTAACAACTTAAACCAATACTTTAGTAAAAATTTATTCGAATCTTTTACATTGGGTAATTGGGAAATTATCACTATTGATTCTGTACAAAGCAACAAAACCAGTGGATTGGTTACCCAGACAGCACTTGAAAAACTAGATTTAATGCTTTTAAAGTCTCAATCAGACCATATTGTTGTTACTCTGCATCACCCTATTGTCCCCATGAATAGTAGTTGGAATGACGAACTATCATTGGAAAATCCACAAGATTTATTCCAAGTTTTGGATCAACATTCCAAAATACATGCTGTTGTATTCGGACATGCGCACGAAGCAGCTGAATTTTCACACGCCAACTTCAATATTATTTCATGTCCTTCTACCGCCCTACAGTTTAACCAAGAGCAAAGGGTTGGATATAATGAGTTTAATCTTAATAATAACGGCACGATTAACCATAAAACACAATGGATTTAGAATCTCAATATTTGCACGATTTATATAATTCTAATCAGTCCAAAACATATAGTGATGTTGCACACCTATTTGAGTTGAATTATCAAAAAATACTCAAGCTCATACCGCTACTTAAGCAGACTAATTACGACAGCATTATTCACCACGATCAGTTATCAGACCTGCATTTAATTGTTGACCAACGATTTACCCATACGGGTATTTACACATTAACACACATACTTAACGGCAATATTCGCAAACCTGATATTAAATTTAAAATCTATTTTGATGTGCAGTTGCTAGAGGTTATCTCTGTTTGCAATGAAACCACACTTAATAGCGATCATCCGTATTTAGCACAATGCAGTGACATGAATATAAAATGGGAATTAAATCTATTTATTGAAAGATGGCTAGATTATTGTTTGGATAAATATCAAGGAAAATCATGGCAGACGCTGTAGACCCAAAAGCCAAAGGAAAACTGGTTGTTGCAATCTCATCAAGAGCTTTGTTTGACTTGGACGAATCTCATCAGATATTTAAAGAACATGGTGTAGAGGCTTACGCCAAACACCAAGAGGAAAATGAAGAGGTGATTTTAAAGCCTGGTGTTGGCTTTACACTGGTTAAAAAACTGTTAAACCTTAATACTGCGCAAAACCCAATTGATGTTATCTTGCTCTCTCGAAACAGCGCCGATACAGGTTTGCGCATTTTTAATTCGATTGAGCACTATGAACTTAATATCTCACGAGCAGCCTTTACCCGCGGCGAAAGTACGCACACTTTGGTAGGTGCTTTTGAGGCGGATTTATTTTTATCAAGCAACTATCAAGATGTACAAAAAGCATTAGAATCAGGTTTTGCAGCCGCCTCTATTGTTGGCTCTGGCTCAAACGATTCTCACGATACACAACTGCGTATTGCGTTTGATGGTGATGCGGTCATCTTCTCAGATGAAGCAGAAAAAATATACCAAGAAAAAGGCATTGAAGCCTTTGAAGAAAATGAAAAAAATTCAGCCAATGTTGAACTTAAGGCTGGGCCTTTTAAATGCTTCTTAAAATCACTACATAAAATTCAATCTGCTTTTCCTGTGGAAAACAACCCAATTAGAACAGCCCTAGTGACAGCACGCTCTGCGCCTTCACACAAACGCGTGATTCATACCATGCGTGAATGGGGTATTCGTATCGATGAATCTTTCTTTTTAGGTGGGTTAGATAAAGGTGTTTTTTTAAAAGAATTTGGCGCAGATATCTTTTTTGATGACCAACATTCACATTGTGAATCAGCCTCTCAATACGTACCAACTGGACACGTCCCAAGTGGAATTTCTAATTCGTGAGATTTGACACTAAAGCATTTTTTGCTAGTTCTGGTTCAACTGCTAAAATCATTCTTACTACCGTTATTCCTTATTTTTTATTAGCAGAACTGTTATTGTATTTTGAGTTAATGCCTGTTATTGCTCAAATATTTACACCTTTTACTACTTTACTTAATTTACCACCAGAAGCAGCATTAGCTTTGGCATCTGGGGTGTTTCTTAATTTATATGCAGCCATTGCCTTTGCCGCACCATTAGGTCTAAGCGTCTACGATTGGACAATACTAGGGTTGTTTCTTGGTGTACTTCACTCAATCCCTGTTGAATCAGCCATTATGAAAAAACTGGGTGTTAGCTGGATAAAATCAGTGAGTTTTAGACTGATTATGGCATTTGTGGTATTGACACCTTTGCTAATTATTCCAGCAGAGATATTGTTTGAAAACCCTGGTGAGGTTACTAATGCTTTATATCAAACAACTTCAATAATGCCTACAAATTTCACTGATTTTTTATTACAAAAAATTTATGAATCAATTTTACTTTCAATAGAAATTATTATTTTAGTTAGTCTAGTTATTTTTATCGTTACCTTGATCAAAGGTTTGAGTCTCTTGCAAAAATTTGATCACCGCCTAAGTGCCATAATGGCTCTAATAACCGGTGTTTTAATTGGCATTACGTATGGTGCTGGCGTTCTCTTAAAAGAAGCAAAATACATGAGTAAAAAACAAGTGACATCCGTATGTTACTTTTTAATGGTGGCTCACGCCATTATTGAAGACACACTGCTGTTTGTATTTTTTGGGGCCGATGTTTTTCTACTTGTTAGTATTCGATTATTTTTCGCTACCATTGTATTTTTTATCATCTCTGTTTATTACAAAATAGGTCAGACTTAAAACGAGGTAAAGCCTTACAATTGTCGGTAAAATAACTTAACTATTTTTTTATAACTAACATGTCTAACAAAATCCAAGCCATTCGTGGAATGAACGACCTACTACCTAAGGATTCTTCTTTGTGGTTGTCGTTAGAAAAAACAATCTTTGATTTGTTTACCTCTTATGGCTTTAAAAATATTCGCACACCCATTGTTGAAAAAACTGATACTTTTTGTCGTGCGATTGGCGAAGCAACCGATATTGTTGAAAAAGAAATGTATTCTTGGAAAGAGTCTAGCGGTGAAAGCTTAAGCCTAAGACCTGAAGGGACTGCCGGCTGTGTACGCGCCATGATTGAGCACAATCTACCCAGAGAAGGTATTCAAAAAGTCTTTTACCAAGGCGCTATGTTTCGACACGAACGCCCGCAAAAAGGTCGTTACCGTCAGTTTCACCAGGTGGGTGTCGAGGTGTTTGGTGCTGATACTGCCAAAATAGATGCTGAATTAATGGCGATGACACATTCACTGTGGCAAAACCTTGGTTTAAAAAATGTTACTTTAGAAATCAACACGCTAGGATCGACTGAAGCAAGGGCAAACTATCGATCCATATTGGTTGATTATTTCACTCAGTATAAAGATCAATTAGATGAAGACTCTACACGACGATTATCGTCAAATCCACTGCGCATTCTAGATAGTAAAAATAAAGACATGCAGTCTTTAATTAATGCCGCACCCAAGCTCATGGACCATCTTGATGGTGAGTCAAGCAAGCACTTTGATGAATTTAAAGCTTATTTAGAATGCTTGGATATTCCTTACATTATCAATACGCGTCTGGTTAGAGGGCTAGATTATTACAATCGCACTGTATTTGAATGGACCACAACTGACCTAGGCTCACAAGGCACGATTTGTGCTGGAGGTCGTTACGATGGTCTGGTTGAAAAAATGGGTGGAAAATCCACGCCTGCAGTTGGCTTTGCCTTAGGCTTAGAGCGCTTGATTTTATTATTAGAAGCACAAGGTGTTGCTTTAGAGAAATCGCCTTTATCTATTTATTTAGTTGCACTGGGTGATAATGCACAGCTAAAATCTATGCAAATTGCCACACAACTGCATCAAGCATTGCCCAAAGCAATACTTTATAATGACATCACTTTAGGCAGCTTTAAAGCGCAATTTAAAAAAGCAGATAAAGCCAATGCTGATTACGCTTTAATCCTAGGTGAAGAAGAAGTACAAAACAATCAAATCGCGATTAAACCACTTAAAGGCCAAGGTGAGCAACAAACCATGAGCTTAGAAGATGCGATTCAATATTTTAAGAATTAAGAGAATTATCATATGAAAAATTTCATTGAAGTAGGAAAAACTGAAGACGAACAAGCTGAGCAAATCAAAAAATGGCTTAGAGAAAACGGACCTCAAATTGTTGCGGGTATTGTTATGGGTCTGTCAGGTATATGGGGTTTTGACTATTACAATAACTACCAGTACGAACAATCTATTAACGCACGCGCCGCTTACTTATCCGTTGTTTCAAACCCTAATTCGCCAACATTAGCCACCCTGAAAAGCGACCACAAAGACAGTGATTACACACAACAATCTGTATTAATGATGGCAAAACACGCGGTCTCAGCTGGTAATTATCAGCAAGCAATTGAGCATTTATCACCTTTATTAAAGGCTGAAAATGAATTCATTGCAAACACAGCCAAACTAAGATCGGCTGCTATTTATTTGCAAATGAGTAATCATGATCAAGCGTTATCTGTACTTGGCACTGATGAAAATTCAGCCTTTAACGCTTTATACAACCACACTAAGGGTGATATTTATTTAGCACAAAACAACATTGATTCTGCCAAAAAACATTACCAATTGGCCTTAGGTCAATTATCAACCGATTCTGAATTGAGAAATCTAATTCAAATCAAATTGAACGACCTTAACTAACACCCTTCTGCATCGTGGGCTTACCTGTCATCTCATTAGTTGGACGTCCAAATGTAGGAAAGTCCACTCTATTTAATCGCTTAAGCAAATCGCGCCAAGCCCTGGTGTCTGACTTTGAAGGGTTAACGCGTGATCGACAATATGCAGAAGTTTTACTAGATGATGATAGCGAAACTTTCGTCACTATTATTGATACCGGCGGGTTAACTGGTGATGACAATGTCGTTGACAGTGGTATTCAAGGGCAAGTATTAAGCGCCTTAGAAGAGTCTGATGTTATTTATTTTATTGTTAGCGCTAGAGATGGCGTCATTGGCCTAGATCAAGAAATTGGCGCGCAATTACGTCGACTCAAAAAAAATATCGTTTTGGTTTGTAATAAAGCCGAAGGATTAAACCTTAGTCTAGCAGCAGAATTTTATGAATTAGGCTTGGGAGAGCCAATTTTGATTGCAGCTGAACATGGTCAAGGTATCGAGGAATTGATCGACCATACATTACCACTACTACCCCAGGTAACCGATGACGATGAAAACGATGACGATGTTGAGGGTATTGCTGTTGCAGTACTGGGTAGACCCAATGTAGGAAAATCTACACTGATTAATCGTATTTTAGGTGAAGAGCGTGTACTGGCAATAGACCTGCCAGGCACCACCCGTGATAGTATCTATATCCCTTTTGAGCGCGAGGGGCAAAAGTACACATTGATTGACACTGCTGGTATTCGCCGCAAGCGCTCCACCCATGAAAAAATTGAAAAATTCTCAATCATTAAAGCTATTGATGCTCTAGAAAAATCGCACGTGGTTATCTTAGTACTAGATGCGAGCGAAGGTGTGACTGAGCAAGATGCCACCCTACTCGGCATGATTGCTGATAAAGGTAGGGCTTTAATGATTGCCATCAATAAATGGGATGGACTAGATGACTACCAAAAATCAGAAGTCAAGCGCAAACTTGAAGTTAAGCTCTCGTTCGTCAACTATGCCAGTGTGCATTATATTTCTGCCCTACATGGCTCTGGCGTAGGTAAGTTGTTCTCCCCTATTCAAAAATCTTATCAAAGTGCGGGTGAGAAACATCCAACTTCATTGCTAAACAAAATATTAGAAAAGGCCAATCAAGGGCATCAGCCACCACCCGTTAAAGGTAGGCGTTTGAAGATTAAGTACGTCAACCAATCTGATGTATTCCCACCCACCTTTACATTCCATGGCAACCACCTGCAAAGCGTGCCAAATGCTTATGAGCGCTATTTAAAAAATCTATTCATGAGAGAGTTAAAACTCACTAACACGCCGATTAGAATGGAATATAGGAGTGGAGAAAACCCTTTTAAAGATAATAAGAATGAATTAAATGCCAGACAAATTGTTAAAAAGCGTCGTTTAATGCAATTTATTAAGAAGCGGAAAAAGCGCTAGAATAACTCGCCTCTTTTGTATTTTTATCTAGGCTAATAACTAATTCACAATACGAATTTTCTAAAATTTTGGCTTGAGACGGGTCATCGCTACAAGCACAACCTGATAATACTTCACAAAAAAATACCCCAGTTTTAACTTCAACCGAATCTTTAGTTTCATGGCTAGATAAGATAATTGGTTCAATCGTCGACTGATCAATCACTGCACTATGGTTACAACAATCTTTTAAGGGTAGTACGCCGAGCTCGAGCGACTGAATGGCTTGCTTAAAATATTGAGGAAATTCATCGCTTCCCCAATACTTTAAAGCTTGATCAAACATTACGAAGATAAAATCAGATTATGTGCCTTGCTAGCAGCATTGATAAAGCTTTCAAATAATGGGTGGCCATCGCGCGGGCTAGAGGTAAACTCCGGATGGAATTGACAAGCCACAAACCAAGGGTGATCTTTAATTTCAACCATCTCTACCAATGTACCATCAATAGAACGACCAGAAATCGTTAGTCCTGCTTTTTCAATCTTTCCAATTAGCTGGTTATTAACTTCATAACGATGACGATGGCGCTCGGTAATGACGTCTTTGCCATAAATTTCTCGTGCATTCGTACCTTGAACCAAAGCGCATTCTTGACCGCCTAAACGCATAGTGCCGCCAAGATCAGAATCTTCATCACGTGTTTGAACACTGCCGTCTTCTTCTTGCCATTCGGTAATCAGACCAACTACAGCGTGGGTGGTGTCTTCATTGAATTCTGTGCTATTGGCGTCAGCCATACCTGTTACGTTTCTAGCGTACTCAATCACAGCTACTTGCATACCCAAACAAATACCTAAGTAAGGTACATTGTTTTCACGCGCAAATTGCACGGTTGCAATCTTACCTTCAACACCACGATTACCAAAACCACCTGGCACTAATATTGCACTCATCTCACTCAAGCAATCAGTGCCATTTTTTTCAATTTCTTCAGAATCAAAATAATGAATATTAACTTTGGTTTTTGTGTGTACACCTGCATGCAACAATGACTCAGATAACGATTTATAAGCTTCGGTCAAATCCATATACTTGCCAACCATAGCAATATCAACACTGTGTGTCGGATTCTTAAGTTTATCAACAACGCTAGCCCATTCGCTTAAATCAGCGTCTTTACAATTAAGGCTAAGTTTTCTAACAACAACGTTATCTAAGCCTTGCTCGTGCAATGCTTGAGGTACTTTGTAAATAGTATCAACATCAAGTGAAGTGAAGACTGAGCTTTCTTCTACATTTGTAAATAAAGCAATCTTTTGACGCTCGGCTTCAGGTAATTCTTGCTCTGAACGACAAATCAGAATATCTGGCTGAATACCAATACCTCTAAGCTCTTTAACTGAGTGTTGAGTTGGTTTTGTTTTAAGCTCGCCCGCCACTTTAATATAAGGCAGTAAAGTTAAATGCACAAACAAAGTGTTTTCACGGCCAATATCAAGACTCATTTGTCTAATCGCTTCCAGAAATGGCAAGGATTCAATGTCACCAGCTGTACCGCCAATCTCCACTAACGCCACATCTGCACCTTCTGCACCTGCCATCATCAGTGTTTTGATTTCATTGGTAATGTGCGGAATGATTTGAACTGTAGCACCTAAGTAATCACCACGACGTTCACGCTCGATTACGTTTTCATACACACGACCCGCGGTGAAGTTGTTTTTCTTACCAAGTTGGATACGTACAAATCGTTCGTAATGACCAAGATCAAGGTCGGTTTCAGCGCCATCATTAGTAACAAACACTTCACCGTGTTGGAATGGACTCATGGTGCCAGGATCAACATTGATATACGGATCCAACTTAAGCATGGTAATGTTAAGTCCGCGAGATTCTAAAAGGGAAGCTAGAGAGGCTGAAGCAATTCCTTTACCTAAAGAGGAAACCACACCGCCAGTAATAAAGATATATTTTGTTGTCATTGAAAACTAACAAAGTTGAAATGGTTATGATACACAAAACTGTGTAGAATATGGGCGTATTAAATCATAGTAAATATCGATGCAATATAAACAATTTTTTTCGCGCCTATTCTTCTACTTAAAGGCGCATATTGGCAAGCTTATCTTTACTTCGGTAATGATGATGCTAGCAACCGCATTAGAAAGTTCCATCCCTGAAATCACCGGCCGTATTGTTGACGAACTATTTGCCGCCGAACGCGACCAACAAACCGCTCTAATTTATGCCTTAGCCTTATTTGGTGTGATTGTGCTTAGCTCTATTTTTGCAGTAACCTCTACCGCTGCTAGCTCTTGGGTATCTAACAAGGTGATCATGGACTTGCGTGTCGATATGTTTGCCAAATTATTACGCCTCCCTAAATCTTATTTTGACCAACACCCTACTGGAAAAACCCTATCTAAACTTACTTTTGATGTCGAACAAATTGCAGCGGCTGCCTCGAGTATTTGGCTCGATTTTATTAAATCCTCTATGTCAGTTATTATTTTAGTTGGTTATTTGTTTTACAAAAATTGGCAACTAAGCTTAACGCTAATTATCTTATTACCATTGGTGTATTTAGCAGTCAAACTCTCATCAAATCGTATGCGTAGCTCATCTCAAAAAGTGCAAAATTCCATGGGAAGAATGACACACTTACTAGATGAAAACATCTCTGGCAGCTCCTTGGTTAAGATCTATCATGCACAAAATCAAGAAAGCAATAAATTCAACGACCTAATTAAAAACATTCGCCAACAACGATTCAAAGTTGATATGACTGGCGCATTTAACACGGGTTTTGTTAATATCTTAATTGGCCTATCGCTAGGTAGTGTGGTGTATTTCTCATCCACCTTGCTAGCTATGAGTGCTGGTGAATTCCTATCGTTCTTTACGGCGATGGGTATGCTGGTTAAGCCCGCTAAAAGTTTAGTAAATATCAACAAACCACTACAAACTGCGATGGCTGCTGGTGAAAGCGTCTTTGGCCTGATTGATGAAGACGAAGAACACAATGATGGCACAACAAAACTTAGCAATTCAAAAGGTGCGATTAAATTCAAGGATGTGTCTTTTGGTTATTCTGACGATGCCACTGTTTTAAACAACATCAACTTAGATATTGAGCCAGGTAAAACCGTTGCCTTAGTAGGCTCAACAGGTAGTGGTAAAACTACTATTATTCAGCTATTGGCTAAATTTTATTCACCAAATTCTGGTGTTATCACCATTGATGGCACCGATATTAGCAAGTTTGAAGTCGATTCACTGCGATCACAAATTGCTTTTGTTGATCAAAATGTACGCTTATTCAATGACACGGTTAAGGGTAATATCGCTCTGGGTCAAACCGACACCATGAGTGATGATCAAATTCAACATGCCGCTAAAGTCTCCAATGCACATGAATTTATTCAAGAGCTTAGTGATCAGTTCGACACTGAGATTGGTGAAGACGGCACCAAGCTTTCTGGCGGTCAGCGCCAACGCCTAGCCATTGCACGTGCCATCGCTAAAGACAGCCCTATTTTGATTTTAGATGAAGCCACTTCAGCACTCGATTCTGCCACCGAAAAACAAGTACAAGCCGCCATTGATGAAATGCAAAAAGACCGCACAACCATCATTATTGCTCATAGGCTTAGCACTGTTCAAAAGGCTGATAGAATCGTAGTGTTACGTCGTGGTGAGATTATCGAGCAAGGCTCACATAAAGATCTAATTAATGCAAAAGGTGAATACGCCTCGCTATACAAACACCAATTTGAAGATTAAGTTTTAGTTACAATCATTTTATGCTCTAGCATATCACGCATAGAATAACCAATACCACCAATACCGTAGCCTGAATGCTTGCGCCCTGCAAATGGCATCCAGTCCACTCTAAAAGTTGTATAGTTGTTAATCATCACCGCGCTGGCTTCGAGTTTCTTAGCTACATCCATTGCCAGTTTAGCATTATCACTAAAAATGGCAGATTGGAATGACACATCTAAACTATTGGCTTGCTCTATTGCATCATCAATCGTTTGATAACCATAAACACACACAACAGGGCCAAAAACCTCTTGGGTAGATACTTTTGAACCCTTAGCTGGGTTAAGTAGCACAGTCGGTTCATAGCTAACCTTGTTGATACGCTTTCCGCCAGTGATTAATTTAGCACCCTCATCAACTGCCTCATTTACCCAGGCTTCAATTCGATCGGTTTCTTTTGGTAAGATTAACGGACCCAAATCACTATCTTCATTAATAGCATCACCCACTACTTGTTTCGATGCGACATCGGCAATCTTGTGCGCTAAATCTTTCGCCCTGGCCTCAGGTACATACACTCGCTGAACTGAGACGCAAACCTGGCCTGAGTGATACATGCTGGCTTTTACCACGCCATTAATAAATCCTTGTTCATCTGCATATTCATCCAAAATCAATGGAGCCACACCGCCATGCTCAAGTGCACAACGCGTGCCTGGTGCTAGCTTTGATTTCAAATACCAACCCACTTTGGCAGAGCCAATAAAGCTAAAAAATGCCACACGTGAATCAGTGACTAATTTTTCAGAATTTTTTCTATTAGTGAGTGCAACTTGTACCCAGCCATCTGGCAATCCAGCTTGCTTGATAAGCTCAGCCAAACGTAAACAACACAATGGGGTGACAGACGCCGGCTTAATAATGACCGGACAACCTGCGGCAATAGCTGGAATAATTTGATGAATACTTAAGTTAAGTGGATGATTAAATGCGCTCACCGCCACTACCACGCCAATAGGCTCTAGAATGGTAAAGGCTTCATGGCCAGCACCGGCAGCACTCAAATCCATTGGTATTTCAACACCTTTACTGTTTTCAATTTCAGTGATGGCGATATGTATACCATTTACTGCACGAGTTACTTCAACACGCGCATCACGAATCGGCTTACCACCTTCATTGGCAATTAAACGTGAGAAATCTTCATGTTCAGCACCAACCAAATCAGCCAATTTTTGCAAAACACGTACACGCTCACTTACACTCAAACAGCCGCCTTTGTATAAAGCTTGAGCAGTTGAGAGCATAGTATCCACTTGCGCACTGTCATGCATTTCTAGCTCAGCCAACACCTCGCCTGTATAAGTTTGATTAACAATAAGCTTTTCTGTTGTCATTGTCTTGCCTTAATTATCAAATTGCTTTAAATCATCTAGCAATGTTTTAGTGTTTTGAGAATAATCAATTGGCAGGTCAATCAAGTGCACGCCACCCTGTTTAAATGCTTTTTCCATTGTTGGAATTAACTGATCACTTTGTTCTACTCTATGCCCAATCGCACCATAACTGTCAGCATATTTTACAAAATCCGGATTGTTAAAGTCCAAACCAAAATCATCCAATTCTTGAACAGCTTGTTTCCACTTAATCATGCCGTAGCCATTATCAGTAATGATCAAAACAACTAGGTTAAGTTTTAATCGTGTCGCAGTCTCTAGTTCTTGTGAATTCATCATAAATCCACCATCACCACATACAGCCAATACTTGTCTGTCTGGATACATTAAACTACACGCAATGGCTGATGGTAAGCCAGCACCCATGGTTGCCAAGGCGTTATCTAACAACAAAGTATTGGGTTGGTGAGTATGATAATGACGCGCAAACCACAACTTAAACATACCATTATCTAATGAGACAATGCCATCATCTTTCATCACCTTTCTAACATCTCTAATCACGCGTTGTGGCAACATTGGAAACGAGTCATCCTCATCCAGACTATGAATTGCATGACGAATCTTTCCAAGAAGTGGTTCGACCCATTCTCGATTACAGGTATAGCAGGTGTCAATACTTTCGGTTAAACGATCTATTGAATCACTAATATTACCCACTACCTCTATCTGGGGATAATATATGTCTTTAATTTGCGCTGAATGAAAGTTAATGTGAATAACTTTTTGCTCGTCTCCCCTCATAATAAAAGGTGGCTTTTCAACAATATCATGACCCACATTAATAATTAGGTCTGCTTTTTTAATCGCCTCATGCACATAATCATTTGATGAAAATGCTGCTGTTCCTATAAAGTTGTCAAAAGACGCACTCAAAACACCTTTACCCATTTGCGTATTAAAAAATAAGATACCTGTCTTGTTAACAAAATCTGCCAACGGTTGGCGAATGCGCTTTCGGTTAGCGCCAGCACCCACGAGTAACAATGGTCGTTCTGCTGCCTCAATTACTTCAACCGCTTTTTCAATAGCCCTATTAGTGGCAAATACTCGGTGGATCTTTTGTCTTGCAAAAATACGAGGATTGTCAACTTCTTCTCTGGCAACATCTTCAGGCAACTCTAAATGCACAGCACCAGGTCGTTCTTCCTCTGCAATACGAAATGCGCCGCGCACCAAAGACGGAATCTGTCCACCGTAAGCGATTTGATCAGAGTCTTTAACTAAAGGCTCCATCATTCTAACAATATCCAAGATTTGGAATTTTCCTTGTAAGCCATCTTTAATCGGTTTTTGACCCGTAATCACCACGATAGGCATCGCGCCAAGTTGTGCATAAGCAATAGCAGTCACAAGATTAGTAGCACCAGGCCCTAATGTAGCCAAACACACTCCCGCTTTACCAGTCAAACGCCCATAAGTGGCCGCCATAAATGCAGCAGCCTGCTCGTGCCTAGTAAGGATAAATTTAATGGATGAATTCCTAAGGGAATCTAATAAATCAAGGTTTTCTTCACCGGGAATGCCAAAGATATATTCAACACCTTCATTTTCAAGTGCTTTTACAAATAGATCTGATGCCTTCATACGCCCCCAAGAGTATTGTTTTGGGGCTAGGATACCATATTTTTTATAACTGAGCTATATTAGACGAGATAGATATTTTCAATAACTTAAAACTCTTATAACCATTTAAACAACATAAAAAAAGTGTCTTGGATTTTTATAATACATCGAAACACTAAATTTTACCCAATAACATAAATCCATCATACAATTACAACATCCCATCCTTAACAATAAAACTAATAATTGTATCCACTCCAACTGATTTTTTTAAATTTGTAAAAACAAAGGGTTTGTCAATTCTCATTCTCTTAGTGTCACTCTCCATAACTTCTAACGAAGCCCCAACATGTGGTGCTAAGTCAATCTTGTTGATCACTAGTAAGTCTGATCGGGTAATGCCTGGGCCACCTTTTCTTGGAATTTTTTCGCCCTCTGCTACATCAATAACATAAATTGTGATGTCTGCAAGTTCAGGGCTAAAAGTTGCTGATAAATTATCTCCGCCACTTTCAACAAAAATAATATCTAAATCATTAAACTTATTATTTAAGTCCTCTATAGCGGCTAGATTCATTGAGGCATCTTCCCTAATTGCAGTATGGGGACACCCCCCTGTTTCTACACCGATAATTCGATCTGCAGCAAGAGCATTACTTGCCGTTAGAAACTTTGCGTCTTCTTGGGTGTAAATATCATTGGTAACGACAGCAATTTGGTAAGTGTCACGCATTGCTTTACATAATACATCTAAAAGTGCTGTCTTGCCTGAACCAACTGGACCTCCGACACCAACACGTAGCGGTTGTTTGTTATTCATTAACTTCTCCTATGATCTAAAAATTCTTGTGTATTGTGTTTCGTGTAGACTACTAGCAATCGCTAATGCTGGCTGTGACATGCCGATACTCTCTTCATCTAATACCATTGATTGATCAATAGTTTCAGGAATTAAAGATATTAGTCTGTGTAATAATTGTTGGCCTTGCGTCTGACCCAGAGGAATAATTTTAACAACAGCCGACACTTGATTTTCAAGCCAAGACCAGCTATAACCCAACAGCAAATCGTTAACAGGTATTTTCCAATGTGCACTAATAAGTGCAAACCCAGACAAATGGTTTGTCTTAATTATATCTTCCCAACCCATGATAACTGAGGCATCTAGTGACTCTAAAACTTTAGTTAGTGCACGCCCTCTATTGATTTCTTCTTGCCTTAGTTCACTGGTCTCGCGACAAGCTAATAATATTTGACTCCAACGAGAAAATTTTTCTTTATTATTGACATCATACGCATCATAAAGTCTTCTCAAGATAGGAAGATCTGTATAAGTCAAGCCATACAAAAGTTGTTTACTAAGCCACTCATAGGCACTATCTGCATCAACTATCCACTTATCTTCGACTGCCTTTTCTATGCCTTGGGAATAGGTAAAACCACCAATTGGGAGTGTAGGACTCATTAAACTCATTAGCCTTAATAGGCCAAGTTGGTTAATGCTCATGATGAGTGCTGGAGTGAGAAATATACGCGCCTTTTTCTGGACAAAAGGGCAGGTGTTCTGATACCACATCCAAACCAAAACTTTGTACCATCCCATCCAGCACATGATCATGCCTATAATGCACGCTATTTATGGTAATTTGAAGTTCGACGTGACGATTTCCAAGATGATAACAAACACGTGCTAGCAATAAAGCATCGCTTGTATAGATTGATGACAGTAACTCTGAAGCTGCAACAACCTGAACAGTAAAGTTATCTTTTGTTTCAATTAGATCGCCATGCTCAAGTACGTTGCCTCTTTGCATGAATATACCTACACCTTCACCACTATCTAAGTGGGCCCTTAATCGACTCTTTACCCTTTGATCTAATGTCAATGTGATTGTTCCATCCACTTTATTAGTAGTAGAAATTTTATTAATAAACTCTTTCATAATCAAAATAGGAAATATCTCTGTGCCAATGCAAGCTCCTCTGCCGGCTCACAAGTTAATAAAACACCATCCGCCTTTACCTCGTAAGTTTGAGAGTCAACCTCAATATTTGGCTGGTAGCTATTATGAATCATTGATGATTTTGTAACAGATCTACAATCTTTAACCGAACTTATTAATGACTTAAGTCCGAGTTGATCAACAATACCATTTTCAATACTTGCTTGAGATAAAAAAGTCATTCTAGTATTTAGTCTAGCTGCACCTAATGCACCAAACATCTTTCTATAATGAACTGGTTGAGGTGTTGGTATCGATGCATTAGGATCCCCCATAGGTGCTGCTACAATCATGCCTCCTTTAATAATAACTCCAGGTTTCGCTCCAAAAAACTTGGGCTTCCATAATACTATATCAGCTAATTTACCCATTTCTATTGATCCAACTTCATGCGATATTCCATGTGCAATTGCAGGATTAATCGTATATTTAGCCACATACCTTTTGGCACGAATATTATCATTATTAGGCACATCTCCCTCTAATTGCCCACGTTGAATTTTCATTTTATTAGCTGTTTGCCAAGTTCTAGTAATTACCTCTCCAACTCGACCCATTGCTTGTGAATCTGAAGAAATCATAGAGAATGCGCCTAAATCGTGCAAAATATCTTCTGCTGCAATTGTCTCTCGTCGGATACGTGATTCAGCAAATGCAACGTCTTCTGCTATGGAAGGATCTAAATGATGACAGACCATTAACATATCTAAATGTTCATCTACAGTATTAATAGTGTATGGGCGTGTTGGATTTGTAGAGGACGGCAGTACATTACTGTAACCACACGCCCTAATAATATCTGGGGCGTGCCCTCCACCAGCACCCTCTGTATGATAAGTATGTATAGTGCGGCCTTTCAAAGCGGCTATTGTGTCTTCAACAAAACCTGATTCATTTAATGTATCTGTATGGATTGCAACCTGAATATCATAGTTTTCAGCAACCGACAAACAATTATCAATAGCCGCTGGCGTTGTGCCCCAATCTTCATGAAGTTTTAACCCCATTGCGCCTGCCAAAACTTGCTCTTCTAATGGCTCAGGTAAACTTGCATTGCCCTTACCCATAAATCCCAAATTCATCGGCAAGTCCTCAGCTGCCTCTAGCATTCTGTGTATATTCCATGGGCCTGGAGTACATGTTGTAGCATTAGTACCTGCGGAAGGACCTGTGCCACCACCCAGCATTGTTGTAACGCCAGACATTAATGCATCTTCAACTTGTTGTGGGCAAATAAAATGAATATGTGCATCAACACCTCCCGCTGTTACAATCTGACCCTCTGCAGCAATAACTTCAGTGCCTGCGCCAATAGATATGTCAATATTTGGCTGTATATCAGGATTACCAGCCTTTCCTATACCTGCAATACGCCCATCTTTAATACCAATATCTGCTTTAATAATTCCCCAATGATCGAGAATAAGGGCATTGGTTATAACAACATCAACAATATCTTTACTGCATAATTGACCCTGCCCCATGCCGTCACGAATAACCTTTCCGCCACCAAATTTGACTTCTTCTCCATAAGTCGTTAAGTCCTGCTCAACCTCAATAAAAAGTTCAGTGTCACCTAAACGAACTTGATCTCCCACTGTGGGGCCATACATTTCTGCATAGGCCTTTCTAGAAATAGTACTCATACTTCCCCCATTATTTGAGCGTTAAACCCATAAACAGTTTTCTTACCAGCATATTCAACTAGCTCCACTTCGCGTTCTTGGCCCGGTTCAAACCTTACTGCGGTTCCAGAGGGGATATTCAACCTAAACCCTTTAGTTTTCTCTCGATTAAAAGATAAGGCAGAATTTGTTTCATAGAAATGATAGTGGGATCCAACTTGAATAGGCCTATCACCATGATTTGCAATTAAAATTCTAAGACGCTTTCTATTTAAATTAAGCTCTATTTCATCAGAAATATTAATTAACACTTCTCCTGGGATTAATACCTCATCTGGATTCTTATTAATGCTTTCAGATTCCTTAATGGGCTGGATTGGATCATGCACAGTAACGAGTTTTGTTCCATCGGGAAAAGTAGCCTCAACCTGAATGTCTGGGATCATGGATGCTATTCCTGACATGACATCATCTTCTGTTAGTAGCTGTCTACCATATTCCATGAGCTCTGCTACACTCTTGCCATCACGAGCTCCCTCTATTATTTCAAATGAAATATAAGCGATAGACTCTGGGTAATTTAATTTAACTCCTCTGTCTTTACGTTGTTTTGCCAATAAAGCAGCTGTAAATATTACTAACTTATCCTTCTCACGTGGTGTTAAATCCATATTTATACCTCTTAAGTTATGTTGCCCAAATCCTAGGGATTGAAGCCTCTCTATCAAAAACAGATGGTCGAATTAACTGCCAAATATTTCTAAAAAAATCCTGGACTAAATGTGTCTTATTGCCCAAACATCTTATGACAATTATGTCCTCAATCTGGGTTATCCCAAAAACATAATCTTCACTCTGATGCATTTCTCTGCGCACTAAATCTAATATTCTTTTATCAGTATTACTAACAACAAAAGTACCAAAAACTGGATACCCTCTGAGACCAATAGTATTATTTAATTCGGAATTATCAATCTTTAGCTTATCAATCAAAACTGGTGCATTGTCTCTCCACAATTCAAAACTAAATGTTAAATTGCCGGAATCAAAAGTCTCGTTAATTGCAGGTCTTCCCAAACATTGAATCTCCCATGCAGCCACTTTCGCATTACCCAATAATGAAAATTTAGTAGAAAATTTTGACTCAGCGCCAGGAAAAATAATAGTCTCCATTGGTAACCACTCAAACGAACTATCGTTTGAAACAGTAAAATTTTGATTAATAACAGAGCATTTTTCATCACTAGAACGATAAACCTTTGTCGCCCCGGGTGTTGTAATTAAAGAACAAGAATTAGTATCTATATTAACATTAATTGACAGCTGGTCCCCACCCACAACGCCTCCTGGCGGGTGTAGTAAATATAAATGACATACACCACCCTCAGGGTAAAAAGGGCGTTGAATGGTTAATGGCCCTATGTGTTTTCTTTTTGAGAGAAAAGTTCTAGACTTGCTTTTAGAAAAGTTCAAATCTAATTTAGCTACCCAACTGTTATTCAAAGAATCAGCCATAAAAAGCTATCAACCCCTATTTGTTTTTTGTTTTCTTGACAAAAAACCAACAGTGACAACAAGAGCAGAAATCAGTAATGCAATTTCAAATAAATTCCATGAGTTGGGTATATTATGAGTCAAACCCAAAGCATGATTTGGTGTCATATGGGCTGAAATCGGTATAGCCACTGTAAGCCCTAATACTATAAGTGTAGATTTTATTTTAACTTTCAACATATCTATATCCTCCTTTATACGGTTAAGTATTTTTTAATCAATTTATCATCTAATTCATTCATTAACCCAGAATAAACATTAGCGCCTCTATCAAGAATAACGAATTTATCTGCAACTCTTCTAGCAATTGGTAGTTTTTGTTCGACTAAAATCACAGTCATACCGCGCTCTGTATTTAATTTTCTAATGATGTCGCATATTTCAAGTATCACATTCGGTTGGATGCCTTCAGTAGGTTCGTCAAGTATCAGTAATTGTGGATCAATTACCAGCGCTCTTCCAATGGCTAACTGCTGCTGCTGGCCACCAGATAAGTCACCACCTTGCCTTTCCAGCATCTCTTTTAAAACTGGAAACAATTCAAAAATATAGTCCGGTATTTTTTTAGCCTTATCCTTCCTAGCTGGCAACCCTATTTTTAAATTCTCTTCAACAGTTAATAAAGGGAAAATCCTCCTTCCTTGTGGCACATAACCAATTCCAATTGGTGCTCTTTCTTCTGAAGGAAGTCTCGAAATGTCTTCACCTTGAAAATTTATTTCCCCACTTTGAATGGGCAATAATCCCATAATACTTTCAACCAAAGTAGTCTTTCCAACGCCATTTCTACCCATAATGGTAATGCAATCACCTTTAAGTACATTTATATCTAGGTCCCACAGAGTATGACTCTCTCCATAAAATTGATTTAGTTTTTTAATTTTAATCATTTTCACTCACCTAAATATACTTCGACAACCTTCGAGTTATTTTGAATTTGATCCATACTTCCTTCGGCTAACACACTGCCTTGATGAAGAACAGTAACTGGACTTTCTAATGCTCTTACAAAGTCCATATCATGTTCAACTACTACAACAGTATGCTCTTTCCTTAAGAGCTTTAACAACTCAACAGTCTTATCCATTTCTTGGTGTGTCATTCCTGCAGCAGGCTCGTCTATCAGTAATAATTGGGAATTTTGCATTAACAACATTCCAATCTCTAACCACTGTTTTTGACCGTGAGACAACAACCCAGCGAACATACCTCTGTGCGCCTCTAATCCAATTCTTTCTAAAACAATATTAATTGACTCTAATTCTTTAGATGATATATTTGCAAACAAAGTTGTAAACACACCCTTATCGCAATCCATCGCCAATTCTAAATTTTCAAAAACTGTCAGGTTTTCAAAAACTGTTGGTTTTTGGAATTTTCGTCCGATTCCTGCTCTAGCTATTTCATCTTCAGAATGTTGCAATAAGTTAAAGTTTTGCCCAAACCAAGCAGTCCCATAATCTGGTTTAGTCTTTCCAGTGACAATATCCATCATAGTTGTCTTTCCAGCACCATTAGGGCCGATGATACATCGCAGTTCATTCTTTTTAATATAAAGGTTTAATGAGTCAATTGCCTTAAAACCATCAAAACTCACTGTAATATCTTCTAAATACAAAATAATATCCTTATGGATATCAACCTCTCTTGTCGGTGCTGCTTTCTCAAAAAAAGCACGTATTTTTCTTCTCATTATTTCGTGCCTCTATATTTATTCATCAAACCTACGATTCCTTTAGGCAGGAATATTGTCACTAAAATAAACATGCCTCCCAATACAAATAACCATATTTCAGGCATTGCACTCGTTAAGAAGGTTTTTGAATAATTGACAATTAAGGCGCCAATAACGCCACCATAAAGTGTATACCTGCCTCCTATGGCAACCCATATCACCATTTCAATTGAATTAATCGGTGAAAATTCTCCAGGATTGATGATCCCCACCTGTGGCACATATAAAGCACCGGCAATTCCGGCCATAATGGCTGAAAATGTAAAAATAAACAACTTTACATATTCAACTCTATAACCAATAAACCTAACTCGACTCTCAGAATCTCTAATAGCAACAGCCACCCGTCCAAGCCTTGAGTTGGTTATCGCTCTACTGGCTAAATAACCTGCAGCTAAAGCAATAGAAGAGGCAACGAACAGCCCAACTCTAGTAGAATCTGATTGCAAACTAAAACCTAAGATGTCTTTAAAATCTGTCAACCCATTATTACCACCAAAACCCAATTCATTTCTAAAAAATGCAAGCATTAATGCATAAACTAGGGCTTGTGTCATGATAGACAGATATACACCAGTCACCCTTGATCTAAAAGCTAACCATCCGAACACAAACGCCAATAATCCTGGAATCAAAACTACCATAATCATTGCGAACCAAAATTGATCGAAACCATGCCAGAACCATGGTAATTCACTCCAATCTAAAAACACCATAAAATCAGGAAGAATTGGATCTCCGTAAACACCCCTCTCTCCAATTTGTCGCATTAAGTACATCCCCATCGCATATCCGCCTAATGCAAAAAATGCACCATGCCCCAAACTAAGAATTCCTAAGTACCCCCAAACAAGGTCTACAGCAATCGCTAAGAGCGCATAGGTTAAATACTTGCCTAGAATAGTGACGGTATAAGTTGATAAATGCCACGGACTTTCTAGAGGCACTGCTATATTCAACAACGGAATGAGAATTGTCACAGCTAGCAATATTGATAAAAATATTTTGCCGCCAGTATCGTTATTCAAAATTTTTGAAAAAAACATGACTTAATCTCCTGCAGATCTACCTTTTTGAGGGAATAGACCCCTAGGTCGCTTTTGAATAAACAAAATAATAAAAATTAAGATTAAAACTTTAGCTAGTACTGCACCAACCGAAGGTTCCATAAATTTGTTAAGAATACCCAAACCAAATCCACTGATTAATGTTCCCCACAAGTTACCAACACCACCAAAAACAACAACCATGAATGAATCAATAATATATGCTTGTCCAAGATTCGGGCCAACATTAGTTAATTGAGACAAAGCCACACCTGCAATACCAGCAACACCTGACCCAAGTCCAAATGTCATAGCATCTACCCAATTCGAGCGAACACCCATGGCTCTTGCCATATTTCTATCTTGCGAAACTGCTCTTACTTGAAGGCCTAATGAAGTTTTCTTTAAAACCATTACAAGCGCTGCAAACACCAATAAACAAAAAACGATAATGTAGAGTCGATTCCAAGTTAGCGACAAAATACCATTAATCTCTAGAGCTCCAGACATCCATTCCGGTGTTTCTACTGATCTATTTAACGGAGAGAAAACACTTCGAACAACCTGTTGTAAAACCAAACTCACACCAAATGTGGCAAGAAGAGTTTCTAAAGGTCTACCATGTAGATGTCTAATAATGCCAATTTGAATGAGTATCCCAACAAGCCCTGATACAACAAATGCTGCTGGAATAGCAACAAATATTGACATTCCAATATAATTCGGCATTAACAACTGGATAACATAGGTTGTATAAGCACCTAGCATAATCAACTCACCATGTGCCATGTTAATAACACCCATCACGCCGAAGGTAATAGCAAGTCCAATTGCAGCCAAGATAAGCACTGATCCAAAACTAACCCCAAAAAATATTGTCTCTAAATTTTTAAAAAAACCAATTTTCGAATCAATATTCTTTAATGCTGTGTCCGCCTCTAACTTTACTTCCAAATTTGGATCATTGTCTCGAGATTTTGTTAGTTTATTCTTAACAATCGGCTCTAGATTTCCCTCTAACGCCTTAATGGCTTTTATTCTAATGGATGGATCTTTATCGTTTAATTGATATATATTCATTAAGACCAGCATCGAATCGCGAACTTTTTCACTCTTCTCATCCTTAATCAATACTTTTATCCTTTTAAACACATCAATATTGATGTCTTTATATGTATTTTTTACCGCTTTCAACCTAACCGACTCGTCAACATGAGTAAGGCTTAGCATTGAAAGCCCAAATTTTATTTTTTGACGTATCTTATTATTAATACCAACTTTCTTTAATTGGCGTTTTGAGAACTTACCGAAAGAATTACCATTTAATAAATCTTTAGCTAAATACTCTTTATTTTCCTTAATAGCATAAACAACTTTTTTGTTACTTTTAATATAAAAAACTTTTCCCTCTAATAGAGATTCAAGCACAAACTCAACCTTATGGCTGTCATTCTGAATAATCTGTTCAACAATTTGTAACTTTGTTCGAAGCTTCTTTGTAGTTAATTGATTAATGGTATTTTGAAAGTCATCATTACTTGCCAAACTCTGAGATGAGAATACAAGACTAACGATCAAAACTAGAATGTATGAAAAAATCTTCATTTTATTTATCATTATAAAAATAGGGTGTTGTTCAGTAACAACACCCTACCTTTGATCAGTTATATGATCTTAGTAGTTCTGACCAGAACACTTTGCAGTTTTAACATTGTAGTTGCCACAACTTAAAGGCTTTCTCCAATCTGCAATTAGATCCTTAGAACCAGGCAAGAAATCTGACCATGCATCACCTGCAACTAAACCTTCTGTAGACCAAACAGTTTCAAACTGACCATCAGCTTGAATCTCTCCGATTAATACTGGCTTAGTAATGTGATGATTAGGCATCATGGCAGATACACCACCTGTTAAGTTAGGCGTAGTTACACCAATGATAGCATCTTGAACCGCATTAGCTTCAGTGGTACCAGCCTTCTCAACCGCCTTAACCCACATATTAAAACCAATATAGTGAGCTTCCATCGGATCATTTGTTACACGTTTGTCATCTTTAATGAAGTCTATCCATTTTGCAATGAATTCATCATTTTCGACTGCATCAGCACTCATGAAGTAGTTCCAAGCAGCTAGATGTCCAACTAATGGACCTGTATCCAAACCAGACAATTCTTCTTCACCTACTGAAAATGCGATAACTGGGATATCAGATGCCGAAATACCTTGATTACCAAGCTCTTTATAGAAAGGTACATTGGCATCGCCATTAATCGTTGAAACTACAGCAGTCTTTTTGCCGGTAGATCCAAATGTTTTAACATCAGAAACGATTGTTTGCCAATCGGAATGTCCAAACGGTGTGTAGTTAATCATAATATCAGACGATGCTACACCCTTTGCTTCTAAGTACGCCTTAAGAATCTTGTTAGTTGTACGTGGATATACATAGTCAGTTCCTGCTAATACCCAACGCGTAACACCCATATCATTCATAAGGTAGTCAACAGCTGGAATAGCTTGTTGGTTTGGAGCTGCACCTGTATAGAACACATTCTTAGATGATTCCTCACCTTCGTATTGTACTGGGTAGAAAAATACGCTATTTAGTTCTTCAATAACAGGCAATACCGATTTTCTAGATACTGATGTCCAAGAGCCAAAAATTGCATCAACGTTATCATTCTCAATTAACCCTCTAGCTTTCTCAGCAAATAAAGGCCAATTAGACGCTGGATCTACAACAACAGCTTCCAATTGCTTACCTAGAACGCCGCCTTTTTTATTTTGATCTTCGATCAACATTAACATTGTATCTTTTAATGTTGTCTCACTAATTGCCATGGTGCCAGAAAGTGAGTGTAGGATACCTACCTTGATTGTCTCAGCTGCAATTGCTGATGTAGAGATAATAGCAGCTAAACCAGCCGCCACTACAACACTACTTATACTTTTATATAGTTTCATTTTTTTTACTCCATTTATTTATAAAAAACAACTAAACACTATTGTTAAGTCGTCTATTTTTTAGCCAAAAAAAAATGCTCGCAACTTTTCTAAAATAATTTAGAAAAATAAACGAACATCTTTGTTCAAATTTTACAATCTTCAGTAATTGTAAAATGGCAATAACTTTTTACAAGTCAAAAAAATGCTCGCAACTTTTCTAAATTACTTTAGAAAAATAAACGAACATCTTTATTCAGGTTCTCTCATCCAACTTTAGATAAAAGATTCGCTAATAATACACTGTTTTTTATTATAAATAAACAATATTAAATATAAATAATATAATCACCCCAAAATCGCTTGTATCATTTCCTTATCAAAGAACATTTTTTCATCAATCAGACTGCCATTTTCGCTATATGACCTCTTAAACTTAGGCTTGCCATGTTTATATTTAGTCTCTTCAAATAGACCTCCATCTTTGTAATAACTCCTTAGGTAACCATGCAACAAGCCATTTTTATAGTCTTCTTCTTTTTTAATGTTGCCACTCTCATACCAAACTCTGGACAAACCTTCAAGTGTGTTGTTAGTAAAAAA
Organism: Gammaproteobacteria bacterium; assembly: GCA_029243595.1. GTDB lineage: Bacteria > Pseudomonadota > Gammaproteobacteria > PS1 > Pseudothioglobaceae > Thioglobus_C. Next base: position 58,335 of record JAQWRQ010000019.1, read on the forward strand.
TCTTTCAAGTTGTTTATTGCCATTAGAATAGTAGCGAATACCTCTGCCATTATTAAGGTTATCGCTCATCTCCATACGACCCATCAAAGTACCATCTTCAAAGTAAATTGAAATGGTTCCATTAAGCATACCATCTCTAAAATAACCAACAGATTTTAGGACGCCAGACTTATAGAAGACTTTTTCTTGACCATGAAGTAAGCCATTAAAGTAATCTTTAGAAGACTCAACGGCATTATCGCCCCAATCTTCATTAATAACTTTAATATTGCCTGTGTAAGGTTTGTTAGTGTTTAAATCTAACAATAAACCATCTTTAAATATGGTTGGACTAGCATTGGCAAATGAATGCAGTAGTAGAATAAATAAAATTATGTTTTTCATATGGTCGAATATTGTATCTCATATTAGACCATATGAAAAACATAATTTCAAATTTTTACTTTAAACGATTAAGCGCTCTCCCAGAGTCGAGTGCAGCTCTA
>JAQWRQ010000055.1 GCA_029243595.1 Gammaproteobacteria bacterium
CGTGGAATAATGGCATCAACGTAATCACTGGCTTTAACAAGCTCAGTCACTGCTTCGCGATCAGTGGTGTCAATTAATTGCACACAGTGTTCATTTAAGCCGGCATCAATTAAACCGTCTTTGACGCAAGCATAAAGCGCAAGATTAGAATGAATGGCTTCTGAGCCACCACGTAAAATCGCACCGTTGCCTGACTTTAGGCAAAGTGCCGCCGCGTCAATGGTAACGTTTGGACGAGATTCGTAAATGATACCCATCACCCCTAAAGGCACGCGCATCTTGCCGACTTGGATACCGCTTGGACGGAATTTTAAATCGGTAATTTCACCAATCGGGTCAGGCAGCGCTGCAATTTGACTGAGGCTTTCAATGATGCCATCAAGCCTAGAATTATCGAGCATTAATCGGTCCAACAATGCATCGTCCAAACCATTATCTTTGCCATGCGTTAGGTCTTGTTGATTTGCCTCAAGAATGTTTTTTCGATTTTGATCAATTTGACTGGCAATGTTAATCAAGGCATTATTTTTTGCCTGCGTTGTAGCGCCACGCAAAGTTTTTGCAGCTGTTTTTGCGTTCTTGCCTAGTGTGGTAATTAAATCAGTTATTGAGCCCATGGTGTTTTTCCAGCTAAATTTAGTAGTAGTGTGCGTAATTCATCAATTACATTGAGATTATCCATGCCTTTGATTGAGCGGTCAATACGTCCGAGCGATAATAATAATTTTTGTAAGCGTGGATAAGGGTGGCGCTTGAGAATGCTAGCAACGATTGGTTTTCTTTTATTCCATACTCGGTGGCTTTGTAAAACCGAATCCACCTGCTTTGTTTGTTGTAATTCGATCGACATATTGATGATCGAATTGATCTCTCGATACAAAGAACTACTAAGCTGAATTGGCATCGCTGTGTCATCAAGCAGTGTTTCGTAAATTTTAAGCACTTGGTTGCCATTACCCAAGAGTGCTGCGTCAATTAAACCGTAAATGGTGTATTTAGATTGTTGGTTAATTTGATCTAAATAGGCTTGAGTGTCAATCTTGCCGTCAGGGTGAGCCATTTGTAGTTTTTGGATTTCTTGCATAGAGGCCAATAAATTCCCTTCGGTGCAAAAAGCAATGCCTTGTGCTATTTCAGTATTAGGCTCTAATCCGAGTGTTGCCATATGATTGGCAATCCAGCCTACAAGGTGGTCACTTTGCACTTCCCAGTGTTGAACGACACCGCCAAATTGCTCGAGTGTTTTAAACCATTTGCTTTTTTGCTGAGCCATATCAAGCTTGCCAGTAGAGATGATAAGTAAAATATCGCTAGGCATCGATGCGGCGATTTCGCTCAGTGCTTTTGAGCCTTTGACACCGATTTTTCCGGTTTTTAGTCGGCACTCAATAATACGTTTTGGTGAAAATAGCGACACGGCTGACATTTCAGCAACAATTTGACCCCAGTCAAAATTGCCATCAACTTCAAAACTGATTTTGTCGTCAAAACCTTGGATTTTGGCAGCGTCTCTGATTTGGGTTAAACTTTGTTCGACTAATAAAAGCTCTGGGCCGAAAACAAAGTAAAGGGGGTTGAGTTGGTTGGCTAGCGTACTATTGAGTTGTTCTGGCCTAATTTTCATTTAAGCGATTTAATCTTCTCAACAATTTTTTGATAATGGTGTTGCGAAGTTGCGAATAACCTTCTTCAATTTGCAATCTATCAGCTTGTGTGGCACTCATTTTGCTCAAATGCATATTTGCTGTTAAATCTTGAGAAAGTAATAATTTGTTGCTATTATTAAAGATCTTAACGGGCACACTGATACTTAGTGTGTAGCTATTAGATTTACCAGCTGATGTGTAAGAAGAAGTTTGTTTTTTCTGAACCTCGGCACCAATTTGGATGGCCAAAGATTGAGTGGCTTCAGCGTTAAAACGTTTTTTTAATTCAACTGCAAAAGCGTTGTTGTCAGTAGAAGTAATTGATGCATTTAGTGGTGTGTTTTTAACAGGTGTGTGAAAGCCACAAGCACTTAGTAAACTGGTAATAAGAATAATAGATATTAAATTAATCTTTGACATAATTTTGCAGGTGTTTCATATTAAGTTAAGAATTATGACAGAATTTGAATTTATTTGTTGTTAAACCTTGAAAAATCACCATCAATCCCTATATAAGAGAGCAATAGGGTATATTTATCTTCTTATTTTTATTTATTTTTTATTATGTTTAAAAATTTATTACTTTGGTTGGTTTTAGGCAGTGTCCTGACCTCAATTTTTAGCCAGTTTCAGGTTGGCGAACAGAAAAACGAGATCACTTATTCTCAGTTTATTCAAAGCGTCAAGCAAGGCGATGTTTCAAGCGTGACGCTTTCAGGTAATAATGTTAATGGTATAGGTGCTGGTGGTCAGAAATTTTCGACATACAACCCAGGTGATTTAGGTCTAATGGGCGACTTGCTCGATAATGGCGTTACTGTTGAAGCCAAGCCCCCTGAAAAAGATGGATTTTTTAAACAGCTAATTATTTCTTTAGCGCCAATTTTATTATTAATTGGTGTGATTCTCTACACCATGAAAGGTGCAGGTGGTGGAATGGGTGGCAAGAACCCAATGAGTTTTGGAAAGTCAAAAGCGCGTTTAATTACCAAAGATGAGTCTAGTGTTACTTTTAAAGATGTTGCCGGTGTAGAAGAAGCCAAAGAAGATGTTATGGAATTGGTTGATTTCTTGTCTGATCCAGGAAAATTCACCAAAGTAGGTGGCAAAATTCCTAAAGGTGTATTAATGGTAGGCCCCCCTGGTACAGGTAAAACTTTATTGGCAAAAGCGGTAGCAGGCGAAGCTGATGTGCCATTTTTCTTTATCTCAGGCTCTGATTTTGTTGAAATGTTTGTTGGTGTGGGCGCATCACGTGTGCGTGACATGTTTGAGCAAGCGAAAAAGAATGCACCTTGTATTATCTTTATTGATGAAATTGATGCTGTTGGTCGCCAACGTGGTGCCGGTATGGGTGGCGGACATGACGAGCGTGAACAAACGTTAAATCAGATGTTGGTTGAGATGGATGGTTTTGAGGGTAACGAAGGTATTATTGTCATTGCTGCCACTAACCGACCAGATGTATTGGACCCCGCGTTATTACGTCCAGGTCGTTTTGATCGACAAGTAACTGTTGGATTGCCAGACATCAATGGTCGTGATGCAATTTTAAAAGTGCATATGCGTAAGTTGCCGATTGCTAAGAACGTTAAATCTATCAATATTGCGAAAGGTACGCCAGGCTTCTCTGGTGCTGATTTAGCAAATTTAACCAATGAAGCAGCTTTAGTTGCAGCTGGTAAAGGTAAAGATTTGGTTGGTATGCAAGAGTTTGAAAAAGCGAAAGATAAAATCATGATGGGCTCTGAACGTAAGACCATGGTAATGGATGATGCTGAAAAAGAAATGACCGCTTATCATGAAGCAGGTCATGCCATTGTGGGTCGTCTCGTGCCTGAGCATGATCCTGTATATAAAGTCAGTATTATTCCTAGAGGGCGTGCTTTAGGTGTCACCATGTTCTTGCCTGAGAAAGACAGCTATAGTATTTCAAAGCGTAAGCTGAATTCCCAAGTGGCTGCCTTATTTGGTGGCCGTATTGCTGAAGAGTTGATTTATGGCGCTGACGCGGTAACCACAGGTGCGAGCAATGATATTGAACGCGCAACTGAGATTGCACACAAAATGGTGAAACATTGGGGAATGTCAAAGGTGATGGGGCCGTTGGCTTATGGTGAAGACGATGGTGAAGTGTTCTTGGGTCGACAAGTAACCAAACATAAGCATATCTCGGATAACACTTTTGATTCAATTGATAATGAGATTCGTAAAATTATTGACACCAACTATGATATTGCTTACAAAATATTGGAAGAAAATAAAGATATTTTGCATGCCATGGCTAAGGCCTTGGTTGAAATTGAAACCATTGATAAAGATCAGATCGATGATCTTATGGAAAGAAAACCAATGCGTGAAGCAGCGGTAATTATTGATTCTGATGTGGAATCTACTGAGTTAGGTAAGGGTGTTGAATCAACGGATGACGCCAGTAATGATTCTGACGGAAAGCCACTAGGTGGTGGCGGTACCGAGCAAATCGCATAATTTTTTATAGTCAGTATGACTATAAACTCTAAATATCCAATGATTATGGGCGTGTTAAATATCACGCCCGATTCATTTTCAGATGGTGGTCAACACTTTGACACGGCTGATGCCATTATAAGTGCCAAGCAGATGATCATACAAGGTGCAGATATTATTGATATTGGCGGCGAGTCAACGCGTCCAGGTGCACAAGCAGTTTCAACGTCTGATGAAATTGATCGCGTTATCCCTGTGATTGAAGCCTTATATCGTTCGACTGACATCCCCATTTCAGTTGACACTTCAAAGCCAGAAGTTATGGAGTTAGCTGTCAAAGCAGGCGCTAGTATGATTAATGACGTATGTGCTTTGAGTGCCGATGGTGCGCTTGAAGTGGCAGCCATGTTGAATGTTGATGTGTGTTTAATGCACATGCAAGGTAGCCCAAGAACTATGCAGCAAGATCCGACTTATGGCGATGTAGTGGATGATATTAAAGACTTTTTTAGTAAGCGAATTGAAGCCTGTATTGGCGCGGGTATTGCTGAAGATAAGATTATTCTAGATCCTGGTTTTGGATTTGGTAAGACACTAAATCATAACTTAGAGATATTAAAACGTTTTGATGAGTTTAGGAGTTTTGGATTACCACTATTGGCAGGCCTATCTCGTAAGTCGATGATTGGCACACTTTTGGATGATAGAAATGTCGATGGAAGGGTTGTTGGCAGTGTAACAGGGGCTATAATAGCAGTGCAAAATGGTGCAGATATTGTACGTGTACATGATGTGCTAGAAACCAAAGATGCATTGACGATTTTAGGGGGTGTGAGTTGAGTAGTTATTTTGGCACAGATGGTATACGCGGTAAAGTAGGCGTCGCACCAATTACAGCTGATTTTTTCTTAAAATTAGGCTGGGCAGTGGGTTCGGTTTTGGCTAAAAATGGTAAGTCCAGTGTTGTCATTGGTAAAGACACTAGGGTGTCAGGCTATATATTTGAATCCGCTTTAGAGGCTGGGTTTTTATCTGCAGGTGTTGACGTGGGTTTGCTAGGCCCAATGCCAACACCGGGTATTGCTTACTTAACAAAAAAATATAATGCAAATGCCGGTGTTGTCATTAGTGCTTCGCATAATTCCTTTGAAGATAACGGGGTGAAATTTTTCTCTCTAGAGGGTTTTAAGCTTAGCGATACAGACCAAAAAGAAATTGAAGAAAAGTTAGCACAGCCAATGGTGAGTGTTGATAGTGCAAGCCTTGGCAAAGCAACGCGTTGCGAACACCCAATTAGTCAATATGTGAAATTCTGTAAAGAGAGTTTTGACTACTCTGTTAATTTAGGTGGCCTGGATATTGTGATTGATTGTGCACATGGTGCAACTTATCATCTTGCTGAGGATGTCTTCTCAGGTTTGGGCGCTAGTATTACGATGATTAACAATCAGCCGGATGGTTTTAATATTAACCTTAAGTGCGGGGCAACTGATACAGCGCATTTACGTGATGTTGTATTGGCGCAAAAAGCCGACTTAGGTATTGCTTTTGATGGTGACGGCGATCGATTAATTATGATTGATGCAAACGGCGAATTGGTAGATGGCGATGAACTGGTATTTATTTTGGCCAAGTCTTGGCATAGTCAAAATCACCTGCTCAGTAATACTGTCGTGGGTACAAAGATGAGTAATTTGGGTATGCGTCATGCATTAAGAGACTTAGACATTCGTTTTATTGAAGCTGATGTGGGCGATCGTTTTGTTATGGAGCAGATGCAAATCAATAATGCTATTTTAGGTGGTGAAGGTTCAGGTCATATTATTTGTTTGGATAAGGCTACTTCTGGTGATGCAATGATTGCAGCACTTCAAGTATTAGAAGTGCTTGCTAAGCGTGGTAAAACACTTAGCGAATTAAAGTCTGAAATGCAAAAATACCCTCAAGTATTAATCAATGTTAAAACCCAAGAGAAGGTTGACTTGGATCAACATGCAGTTTTAAAACAAACCCAACTTGAAGTCGAAAAAGCTCTAGGCGATGAAGGTCGTGTGTTGATTCGTGCCTCGGGTACCGAGCCGCTGATTCGCGTCATGGTTGAAGGTAAGGATTTAGACTTGGTACAACAAAGCGCAGAACAGCTGGCCAACGTACTTCGCTAATGACTTTTGATAATGCCGAGCTAGTTTTAGTCGGTTTAATTTTTCTTTGGGCAGGTTTTGTTCGTACAGGTTTAGGTTTTGGTGGTGCTGCATTAGGATTACCTTTGATGTTACTAGTGGGTGCAACGCCAGTTTATTGGCTGCCAATCATCGGTATTCATTTGTTGTTTTTCTCATCACTTACCCTGGCTAAATCCTTAAAAAAAGTAGACTGGCCTTATCTAAAGCGCTCATTATTATGGATTATTCCACCGACTTTAGTGGGTGTGGCAGGTCTATTGAGTTTGCCTGATGATGTGATTGTGGTGTTTATTTATTCAATCACTATTTTTTATGCCGTTACTTGGATTTTTAACACTAAGATCTCCTCTCATAGTCCGTGGGTAGATAAATTACTATTGATATTAGGTGGGTATGTGGCCGGCACGTCGCTCACCGGTGCGCCACTGATTGTGGCCGTGTATATGCGCCATGTTGCTAAAGAATATTTGCGCAATACGTTGTTTGTGCTGTGGTTTATTTTAGTGAGTATTAAAATGGTTACTTTTGTGATTATGAATGTTGATATTGATTGGGAATTTTCACTTTTACTGATTCCAGTGGCTACTATCGGACACGTGCTTGGCATTAAGGCGCACCAAAGTATTACTCAAAATGACGAAGCCTTTAAACGCTGGGTGGGCGGCGCTTTATTTGTCATTAGTTCGTTCGGCCTTTTGAAGCTATTTTTGAGTTAAAATCTACGATATGAACGAATATATCCTCATCCTAGTCAGCACCATCTTGGTGAATAATTTTGTACTGGTTAAGTTTTTAGGTTTATGCCCATTTATGGGTGTGTCAAAAAAAGTAGAAACCGCGATTGGCATGGGCTTTGCTACGACTTTTGTCCTAACCTTGGCGAGCCTGTCAAGCTACTTGATTAATACTTATATTTTAATTCCATTTGAGCTGGAGTACCTGCGCACGATTTCCTTTATTGTTACTATTGCAGGCGTGGTTGGTTTTACCGAGCTGGTGGTAAACAAAACCTCCCCAGTGCTACATCAATCTTTGGGTGTGTTTTTGCCATTGATTACCACTAACTGCGCAGTACTTGGTGTGGCCCTCTTAAATGTCGGGCAAGACAACGGATTTTTAGCATCAGGTGTGTATGGCTTTGGTGCAGCAATTGGTTTTTCGTTTGTATTAGTGGTATTTTCTACCATTCGTGAGCGTATTGAAAGTGCAGATGTGCCGCTTGTATTTCAAGGCACGCCAATTGCATTGATTACTGCCGGATTAATGTCGATGGCATTTATGGGTTTTATTGGGTTAGCATAATGAGATTTCATCATGTTTGATTCTATTTTCATTTTTTCTGCTTTGGCGCTTGGGCTCGGTTTGGTTCTAGGTTATGCAGCGATTAAATTTAAGGTTGAAGGTAATCCATTAGTAGACCAAATTGATGCGATCTTGCCACAAACTCAATGTGGTCAATGTAATTATCCGGGCTGCCGCCCTTATGCTGAGGCAATTGCCAGTGGAGAGGCTCCAATTAATCAATGTCCACCAGGCGGACAAGAAGGGGTGGATGCATTGGCCGATTTTTTAGGTGTGGAAACGCTGCCACTCAATGAAGAAAATGGGGAAACACAACCTGAGCATGTGGTTTATATCGACGAACAAGTTTGCATTGGTTGCACCTTGTGCATACAAGCCTGCCCAGTTGATGCTATTGTGGGCGCCTCTAAATTAATGACAACTATTATTGCAGATGAATGTACAGGTTGTGATTTGTGTATCCCAGTTTGTCCTGTAGATTGCATTCATGTATTGGAAGTTGCCCCAACGCTAAGCACCTATGTGCCTGATGTTGCCGAGATTGCCCATGCTTAGACAGTCATTCAGTGGTGGTATTGTAATTCCTAATCCACATCCAGTGGAAACGGTAGAAATTATCTCAGCACCTTTGCCAAATAAAGTGGTCTTGCCCTTGCAGCAACGTATTGGTGATGAAGCTAGTCCTTGTGTCAAAGTAGGAGACAAAGTCCTGACTGGACAAGTAATAGCTAAAACTGAAGATCATTTTTGTGTGCCTATTCATGCTTCAATTTCTGGCAAAGTAGTGGCGATTGACGAACATGCAATTCCACACAAATCAGGCTTAAAATCCAGATGTATTACGATTGAATCAGATGGTAAAGACCAGTGGGTAGAACACAAAGGTTGCGGTACAGATTTCCTACATTGTGATCAATCTACCATGATTGAGTATATCCAAGCATCAGGCATTGTTGGTTTAGGCGGTGCCGGATTTCCTGCTCATGCCAAATTAGAAGGTATTCAAGATTGCCATACTTTAATTATTAATGGAACTGAATGCGAGCCAGGCATTATGTGTGATGATGCACTGATGCAGTATTATCCTCGGGAGGTGATTCGTGGTGTAGAGGTTTTGTTACATATTTGCGGTGCGCAACGCGCAATCATCGCTGTTGAAGACGACAAACAAGAGGCGTTAAACTCATTATTAATGTATTGCCATAATGACCGAATTAGTATCGAACAAATCCCTACTAAATATACTTCAGGTGCTGAAAAATTATTAGTTAAAGTGTTGTTAGGTATTGAAATTCCTTCAGGTGGATTTGCAATTGATGTAGGTGTTGTTTGTCAAAATGTCGCTACTACTAAGGCAATTTTTGATGCAGTGGTAGATAATAAACCCTTGATTTCTAGAATTGTAACAGTGACCGGTTCAGGTGTTGAATCGCCAAACAATTATGAGGTACGCTTAGGCGCTTCATTTGAGCATATTGTATCAATGTCAAATCCGAACACTAATCAACACGCTATACGTATGGGTGGCATGATGATGGGGGTTGATGTGGAATCAACTCATGCACCGATTTGTAAAATTACTAATTGTATTTTTGTTAATAATATAGAGGTCAAGCCTAGTACACAAGAATGTATTCGTTGTGGTCAGTGTAATCAAGCTTGCCCAGTTGATCTGTTACCACAGCAACTTTATTGGTATGCTAAGAGTGAGAATACCGACAAAGCAATGGATTATAATTTAGCAGATTGTATTGAATGTAGATGTTGTGATTATGTATGCCCAAGCCACATTCCTTTGGCTGAATATTTTTCTTTTGCCAAGGCCCTACATCGTAAAACTACTGAAGATCAATACCGAACAGACATTGCAAGAGAGCGATTTGAGTTTAGAGAATATCGCTTAGAACGTAACAATCGAGAGCGCGCTGAAATGATGGCGGCTAAGAAGGAAGAATTAAAGAAAAAAATGGCCAACGATAAAGCACAGAAAGACAAAATAGCCGCCGCCATGGCGCGTGTCAAGAAAGCAAAAAAAAGTAAGTGATGATGCATAGTAACACACACAATACCAATCAAATGATGCGCCAAGTTATTTATGCTTTGACGTTAGGCGTGGTTGCAGCTTATTACTTCTTTGGTTGGGGTGTTATTGTGCAAATTGCATTAGCTGTAGTGACAGCAATCGCAGTTGAGTCTGCTTTTTTAAGTATCCGAAATCGTCCAATTAAGCCGTCGATTAGCGATGGATCTGCTGCTCTATCAGCAATCTTGCTGGCAATTTCCATCCCTAGTATTGCGCCTTGGTGGATAGTTGTAGTGGGCGTAGCATTCGCCATTATCTTTGGTAAACAGCTTTATGGTGGGTTGGGTAATAATCCTTTTAATCCGGCTATGTTGGGCTATGCATTCTTATTGGTCTCTTACCCTTTGCAGATGACCACTTGGGCGAGTGAGTTTTTAAGCTTTAGTCAAAGCCTAGATGTGATTTTTAACTTAACATCTGTCGATTCGTTGAGTGGCGCTACTCGGTTAGACGATGTAAAAACCCAGCTCGCCTTAGGTGGGTTTATTAGTAATTTAGAACTACATTCAACCAGCCAGGCTTGGATTAACTTAGGCTTCTTGCTGGGTGGGCTTTACTTATTGTTTCGTAGAATTATTACTTGGCATATCCCAGCTGCATTTATTGCTGGCATCGTGGTTATTTCATCAGTGCTATATTTTATTGATGATCAGATATACCTGCCTATGCAAAATCATCTGATGCTTGGTGCAACCATGCTTGGTGCATTTTTCATTGCTACTGATCCAGTATCAGGAAGCACCACCCCGAAGGGTAGGCTGATCTATGGATTTTTAATGGGTGTCCTGGTCGTGGTGATCAGAGTGTTTGGTGGTTATCCAGATGGTGTGGCTTTTGCGGTATTGTTAATGAATATGATCGTACCACTGATTGACTATTACACACAACCCAAGGTGTTTGGAAAATGATGAAAAATCCGATTCTGAAGGCTGGTGCTTTGTTGCTAATCTTTACGGCGATTAGTGTGTTTTTTGTTACGTTAACGCAAGATAGCACCAAGGAAAAAATAAAATATAACGAAGATCAGTTACTCATCAAGCGTCTTGGTGAATTGGTATCAAACTATGACAATAATATCCTTGAAGACAAGTTTTCAAAAGAGATAATGCTACACGGATTGCAGCAAAAAGTAGGTATTTACCCTGTCAAACAACAAGGAAAAGTATTTGCTTATTTGATCGAACACACTTACCCTAATGGTTATAACGGCAACATCCGCTTACTAACTGGGTTTGATATTAAACATCAATTATTGGGTGTTAGAGTAATCACACATAAAGAAACCCCTGGCTTAGGTGACAAGATAGAAACCAGAAAATCAGATTGGATTAAACAGTTTTCTGGGCTATCTTTATCCAGCCCTCAGAAGAGCGACTGGAAAGTAAGACGTGATGGCGGTGTATTTGATTCATTTACTGGTGCGACTATTACCCCAAGAGCGATTGTCAGTGCTGCTTACCAAGTATTGGTTTATTTTACACAGCATGAAATTAACTGATTTTGACTTCGAGTTGCCGAAGTCACTCATTGCCCAAAACCCACCAAAAAATAGAACAGATTCACGTCTTTTAATTCCAAAATCGTCTATTATCGATTCATTCTTTCATAATATAGCGTCATTTATTAAACCTGGTGATTTGCTAGTAATGAACAATACTCGGGTGATTCCAGCCCGATTATTTGGGCATAAAGCCTCAGGCGGTAAAGTGGAAATTATGATTGAGCGATTGCTCAATGATCGCCAAGTATTAGCCATGATGAAGGCCTCTAGAGCGCCAAAAATTGACAGTTTTATTACACTTGAAAATGGCGACAAGGTTCAGGTTGTCGGAAAGGAAAATGGTTTTTATACGCTAGATTTTCTCACTGATTCACTTATTGAATTGCTTGATAATGTTGGTCATATCCCTCTACCACCTTATATTGAACGCAGTGATAAGCAAGCTGATCTTGAACGTTACCAAACTGTATTTGCCAATCGTGACGGCGCGGTGGCTGCCCCCACAGCAGGGCTACATTTTGATAATGAATTATTGTTAGCTTTAAAAGAAAAAGGCGTTGAGCACTGTTTTGTTACCTTGCATGTTGGTGCTGGTACATATCAGCCAGTCAAAGCTGACAAGATTACAGATCACAAAATGCACAGTGAATATTTTGAAATTGATCAAGATACGGTAGACCAGATTAACCAAACTAAAGCTAACGGTGGGCGTGTTATAGCGGTAGGAACTACAGCTGTACGCTCAATGGAATCAGCTGCAAAAGGCGGGCAATTAAAAGCAACTAAAGAAGAGACTGATATTTTTATTTACCCAGGCTACGAGTTTAAAGTAGTTGATATGATGATCACCAATTTCCATTTACCAAAGTCTTCATTGCTAATGTTGGTAAGTGCATTTATTGGTCGAGATAAAATGATGGAAATTTACCAGCATGCAATCAAAAAAGAATATCGATTCTTTTCGTACGGAGATGCAATGTTATTAGAGAGGCAAATATGATTTATGAAAATGAGTTAGTTAGTGTAGAAATTGAGTCGAGTGAAGCCCCCTGGGTTAAGATTTTTACCAAGCGAAAGATTAAAGAATTTAGTGAGTGCACGCCAGAAGAAAAAATAGAAATTTTCCGTATTATTGATATTACTGAAAAATCAATGTTAGAATATTTCAATGCAGATAAGATAAATATCGCATCATTTGGCAACGTTTTACCGCATGTTCATTGGCATGTGATGGCACGTTTTGAACAAGATAGTTATTTTCCAGAACCGATGTGGGGTGCTAAGCAAAGAGAATCACAACTAGATTTACCGAGTTTTGAGGTATTCTTCATCCAATTAGGAGAGCAGTTATGAATCAGTTAGAAAACCAAGATCAATTAGACACACTAAAACGCGAAAAAGATGCGGTATTAATTTTATTTGGTGGTGCGCATTGTGGCGTATGTCAAACCATAAAACCTCAGATTTTTGATAAATTTTCAGCCAAATTTCCAGATTTGGAAATGATCTATATTGATTGCGAACAATTGCAAGAAGTTTGTGCACAACATGGAGTTTTCTCATTGCCAGTAGTGCAAGTGTTCTTTATGGGGCAGAAGTTTATTGAAGAAGTTCGTGGCTTTTCGCTCTTAGCACTAGAACAAGAGATTGAAAAAACTTACGCCAAAATGAACAACTAAAGACTGCCTTTGATTTTTTGAAGAGTTGGCATTTCTAAACTAAATTCTTTCGCCAATTCCAAGGTTCTATCCAATCTTGTTGGCGCTGAACGCCCCATACAACCATGATTTAAATCACCCTCAAAAGCTTTAATCATGCCTTGTTCTAGTTGGTTTTCATCAAAAGATTGCCCGATCAACTGAGTTTGTAAAGTGAGCACGTCTTTTGATACATCACGCATTAGTGCTAGATTGTTATTTCGTAAGTCATCTACATTGGCGCCAGGCTCAATTGCTAGCCCAGCAATATTGGTGGTTAAGATGTAAAGATTCTTAAGTACCAGTTCGAATAACAATTCGTTTTCATCGGCAACAACATGCGCCGGAATATCTATTAGTGCTAACGAGTCGCAGAGTATTTGGGCTTTTGCGCCGTAAGCTGGTGAAGATATTAGCACTTTAGAATCCATGCCTTTTTTCTTCTCAAACCAGACTGAAATAACACTTGGGTTTGTAAAGTTGTAAGCTTCCCAATCGCGTGGTAGAAGTTCATTTTGCATCATTGCTACGCGATCTTTCCATTTAGAAGGAATAGAAGACAGTGCAGATTGCAGATCACCTTCTGCCACGCAAACCAAAATTAACTCTGGGTCAATACTTGACGATAACTCGCCAATATTGGTTGTACGAGTAATTGGGTAGACTGGATAATTGCTCTTTAAAAAAGCGCGAGCAAATACACTGCCAAGCTCACCAATACCTAAAACAACAATGGGTTTTTTCATGGTGATTATTGTAGAACCTCTAATAAAGTTGACCCCATAGTGGCGGGCGTAGGAGAAATGGCTACACCTGCAGCTTCAAGTGCTTTAATTTTATCGATGGCTTTACCACTGCCGCCACTAATCACCGCACCAGCATGCCCCATGCGTTTCCCTTTCGGTGCGCTAAGCCCAGCAATGTAAGACACCACTGGCTTGGACACGTTAGACTTAATGTATTCTGCTGCCTCTTCCTCTGCACTACCACCAATCTCACCCACCATGATAATGGATTTGGTTTGTTCATCTGCTTCGAATAATGCCAAGCAATCAATAAAATTCATACCTTGAATAGGGTCACCGCCAATGCCAATACATGTACTTTGCCCCAGGCTAGCTTGCGTGGTTTGGTGTACAGCTTCATAAGTCAAAGTACCTGAGCGTGATACCACCCCCACACTGCCTGATTGGTGAATATTGCCAGGCATAATGCCGAGTTTACACTCATCAGGGGTAATTACACCTGGGCAGTTTGGGCCAATCAAGGTTGAGTTTGAATCGTTTAAAATTGCTTTAATTTTAAGCATATCTTGCACAGGGATGCCTTCAGTAATACAAGCAATCACTGGCATCTCGGCTTCAATGGCCTCGAGGATTGAAGCATAGGCAAAGCGCGGCGGCACGTAAATCATGGTGGCGTTTGCACCCGTCTCATCCATCGACTCTTTGACTGAATTAAATACAGGTAAATCTAGGTGAGTTTGTCCGCCTTTGCCTGGCGTCACACCACCCACAAATTGCGTACCATAAGCAATGGACTGCTCAGAATGAAAGGTGCCTTGTTTACCGGTAAAGCCTTGAGTGATTACTTTGGTATCTTTATTGATTAATACACTCATGTCGATACTCCTTTTGACAGCTCTACAATCTTGATTGCCGCTTGAGTGAGATCTGCTTCAGTATGAATATCAAACGTCGCTTCATCTAAAAGTTTTAGCCCTGCTGGTGCATTAGTGCCTTCTAAACGTACGACAATTGGCAGATTTAACCCAACCTTTTCAATGGCTTGTAAGATCCCTTCGGCGATTAAATCACAACGAACAATACCGCCAAAGATATTGACCAGAATGCCTTTAACGTTGGCTTCAGTTTGAATAAGTTCAAAAGCTTTAGCCACACGTTCAGCGGTTGTACCACCACCCACATCTAAAAAGTTAGCCGGTGAGCCGCCATGGTGTTCAATCAAATCCATGGTCGCCATAGCCAAGCCTGCGCCATTCACCATACAGCCAATTGTGCCATCTAATGAGATGTAATTTAGCTGATGCTCACTGGCTTCATTTTCTTTTTCATCTTCTTGTGAAATGTCACGTAGTTTAATAATGTCTTCATGGCGATAAAGGGCATTATCATCAAAATCAATTTTTCCATCGAGTGCCAACAATTTATTTTCTGCTGTGGTAATCAGTGGATTAATCTCAATCAAGCTTACGTCTTTAG
Source organism: Gammaproteobacteria bacterium (assembly GCA_029243595.1). Lineage (GTDB taxonomy): Bacteria > Pseudomonadota > Gammaproteobacteria > PS1 > Pseudothioglobaceae > Thioglobus_C. The sequence goes on from JAQWRQ010000055.1 coordinate 15,104, forward strand.
TGGTGAAAATAACATAAAGACCAATCAATGCATTGCTGAATTGTTTTGCCAAATCACCTTCAAGATTAAGTTTTTCAGCGATTAAAAGACAATCATCAGTTGTTAAGTTGCCCAATGGATCAACTCCAAATTTAATGATTTTATCCGGTGTTTCAGCGGCTACTTTTTCAATATCCATGCCACCTTCGGTTGAGGCTAAAACAGTAATCTTCTGCGTTTGACGATCAACCAGTAAACCTAAATAAAGTTCGCGCTCAATATTCTGACCGCCTTCAATTAGCAGCTGGCTAATTGGCAAACCTTTTGCATCAGTTTGAGGGGTTATTAAGTTAGATCCTAGTAATTTATTACAGGCGTTTTCCACTTCCTCAACGCCGCGACACAAGATTACGCCACCGCCTTTGCCACGTCCACCTGCATGCACTTGTGCTTTAACCACCCAAATCTCACCGCCCAACTCGGTGCAAGCCTTGCTTGCCTCTTTAGTGCTGTTGATTAGGATTGCCTCAGGCGTTTGAATATTGAATTGCCTAAATAGGGATTTGGCTTGGTATTCGTGTATGTGCATTAAAAAGTGCGTAAAATGAGATGCTTGAATTTTACACTTAATAGGTTAAAAAATGGCGAATTACTCTACCAGTCAATTTAAGAATGGCTTAAAACTAATGCTAGATGGCAACCCTTGTTCAATTATCAATAATGAGATTCGAAAACCTGGCAAAGGCCAAGCTTCCAACAAGGTTAAGCTAAAGGATTTAATCACAGGAAAGACCTTAGAAAAAACTTTTAAGTCAGGCGAATCTGTAGAGGGTGCAGATGTAATGGAATTGGATATGCAGTATCTGTATAACGATGGTAGTGAATGGAGTTTTATGGATCCCAATACGTTTGATCAATATATGATTAATGATAACGCCATGGATGATGTTAGAGGTTATTTGGTAGAGCAAGACATGTGCGTGGTAACGCTTTGGAACGACAACCCAATTTCAGTAACACCGCCTAACCATGTAATGCTTGAAGTGGTAGATACCGATCCTGGTCTTAAAGGTGATACTGCGGGTACGGGTGGTAAGCCAGCTACGATGAACACAGGGGTGGTCGTTCAAGTACCATTATTTATTAGTATTGGAGAGAAGGTAAAAGTAGACACAAGAACAAACGAATATGCGGGAAGAACTTAAAAAATATAGCGATTTTTTACAAAAAATTCGCCGTTATTTTAACGATCAAAGTGTTCTAGAAGTTCAAACACCCGCACTACTCAGCGCCCCAGCTACTGATGTTTATATTGACTCACTGAGTGTAAAGCTCAACCAAGATATTAATGCAGAGTTAACCCAGTATTTACACACTTCTCCAGAGCTAGAGATGAAAAAACTCTTGGTGAATGGTAGTGGTGACATCTATCAAATCTGCGAAGTTTTCCGTGACAATGAGTATGGCGCTCACAACTTTAATGAGTTCGCAATGCTTGAATACTATCGTCTAGACTTTGATAGCCATCAGTTGATGGATGATATTACTCAGTTATTGAAATCATTGGGTGTCGAGTCTCAAGTAACCAAGTTGTCTTATGCGCAGGCTTTTTTTGAGTACGGCGATATTGATATTCTTAATACTGATTTTGATGCGCTTAAAGTAATTGCCAAAAGGCATGATCTAAGCACTGATTTTGAATGGATCGAAGATCTACAAATTTTTCTATTCACACATCTTGTTGAGCCAAAATTACAAGACCTGCACTTATGCTTTATTTATGATTATCCTGCCACACAATCCGCTTTGGCTAAAGTAGAAGGGCAAGTGTCTCACCGATTTGAGCTATATATGAATGGCGTGGAGATCGCCAATGGCTATGATGAGTTGCGCCATGCTGACGAGTATAAAGCCGTATTTAAACAAGAAATAGCAAAGCGTGAAACGCTTAAAAAACACACGCCTAATTTAAATAAGGATTTTTTAGAAGATATTCAGCCGTCATTGCCTAACTGTGCCGGCGTCGCTATTGGAATGGGTCGATTACTCACCCAAATAGATTAAAATAAGGCATGATTAAATTTATTTCACTATTGTTACTTTTGGCGCTACCTGTGCAAGCATTGCAACTGCTACAGCCCAAAGAAGGTCATGATACAGTTAAACAACACTTAGACGAATCTGTTGATGAACAATCATTGTCTGCTAAACAACTACATACAAAATTAAAAAAATCTGCCAAAAGTGGTGATGCTCGATCACAGTTTAGCCTAGCCAATATGTACCACAAAGGTATTAATGTTAAGCAAGATGTTAAGCTGGCTTTTTATTGGTACACCCAAGTTGCCCAACAAGGTTATGCAACAGCTCAATTTAGTCTGGCTGAAGACTACTATCATGGCATAGGCGTTGATCAAGATTTAAAACAAGCCTTAATCTGGTACGAGCAATCTGCCCGACAAGATTTTGTGGATGCGCAATATAAAGCAGCCAAAATGCATCACCAAGGTGAGGCGTACGCAATAGATTACGATCAAGCTTATTACTGGTATGAAAGGGCGGCTCAGCTTGGTTTTGCACCAGCACAATTAGAACTGGCAAAATTTTATGAAGCCGGCTTAGGCACTGAAAAAGATTTAAGATTGGCACAGCATTGGTATGAAAAAGCAGCCATACAACTAGACGCTGAAGCGCAATATTATTTGGCAGACTTTTTTGAACGCAAGGGCGAGCCAATGCAGTCGTTGCTCATGTATCGAAAGTCGGCTAATCAAGGGTTCACATTGTCACAGTCTCGTTTATCAAATTTGTATAATCGAGGCTATTTGGTTAATCAGGATGATGCATCAGCACTTAAATGGGCGCTTTTAGTCGCTGAAAAAGGCGATGTTGATGCTCAGTTTTTATCAGCACAAATTTATCATAAAAGCACCCAGGTTAAGCAAGATCTACCGCAAGCACTAAATTGGTACAACAAAGCCGCTGAACAGAATCACGCCCAGGCACAGCATCAATTGGCAACGTTATACGCAAAAGGCAATGGTGTAGATAAAGACGCTAGCCAAGCTTTACAGCTTTACCAAGCCGCGGCCAATCAAGGCTTGGCCGTATCACAACACGCATTAGCATTGCGCTACTTACGAGGAGAAGGCGTAGATAAAGACAACATAAAAGCAGCTGAATGGTTATTAAAGTCTGCCAAAGGTGGTTACGCGCCAGCGCAATATTTACTAGCACTCAGATATAAGTTGGGCCAAGGTGTTGAAAAAGACACCAAGCAAGAAGCTTATTGGTATCAAAAAGCAGCCAGCCAAGGCAATATAGAAGCTCGTTACCACCTGGCTTTATTACTGCTAACAGGCGATGGCATTGAGAAAGATCCAGAAAAAGCACTTTCGATGCTGCTCAATTTATCAGTGCAAGAGCATGCATTGGCACAATATCAACTGTACAAAATCTACAATCAAGGTGAGATTGTTGGTCGAGATGAAACCTTGGCTAAAGTTTATTTACACAGATCTTCAGAAGGTGGATATTCCATTGCTCAATTCCAATTAGGCCATCTTTATCAGCAAAAGCAGTTATTCCAAGACGCGGTCAAATGGCTAGAGTTATCTGCACAAAAAAATTACGCGCCGGCAAAATTATTATTAAGCGAAGTAAAACTAGCAGCAGATAAAATTGCCGAAGAAAAAGCCAATAGCAGTAATATAGAAGTACTTGAATCGAATGATGTTGATCTAGAAACAGAGCAAATTCAACATGACCCAGAGCCTTTAGTCATCAGTACTGATTTTAATAAACCTAGATTGAATTTATTTCCTAATGAAAGTCAAATTGCACAATCATTAGCCGACAACACCAAGGTGATGAGTAATGTTGAAAAATTGGTGATCAGTGCCAAACAAGGTAATCCCATTGCTCAACACAACTTAAGCACTTTGTTTAGTATTGGCGCATTAGTGCCAAAAGACAACAGAAAAGCCTTTATGTTAATGCAGGCTGCTGCCAATCAGGGGTTAACGCAATCTCAGAATTCTTTAGCAATGATGTATATCAATGGTGTCGGTGTTGAGCCTAATTATCAATCCGCTTATTTTTGGGCTAGTAATTCAGCGCGCCAAGGCGATCAAGAAGGCAAACAAATTCTAATGCATCTGGTTTCTATTGTAGAGTAATGTAGATGATGCATAAGCAAATATCGAATTTCTGGCAAACACTCAGGTTGGATCAAATGAGTCGAACTCAATGGGAGTCACTTTGTGATGGTTGTGGCCGTTGTTGTTTGCACAAGTTAGAAGACGAGGACACTGATGAAATTTATTTTACCGATGTGGCGTGTCGCTACTTAGATGAAGAAACTTGTCAGTGCCCACATTATGATACTCGCCAATCCTTAGTGCCAGATTGCCTAACCATTTACCCTGATTGGGGAGATAAATTTAATTGGCTTCCCGATACGTGCGCTTATCGGTTATTATCTGAAGGTAAAGACCTATTTGATTGGCACCCGCTGATTAGTGGCGATAGTAATTCTGTGCACTTGGCGGGTATTTCTGTACGTGGCCGTACTTTTAGAGATGATGAAGTGCAAGAGCAAGATATTTATAAACATGTGATTACTTGGGTAAATTGATGAATAAAAAAATAGCGTTATTGTTGTTATTGTTAACCACTAAAGTTTTTGCACAATGGCCACATGAGAATATTTCCCAAGCTGTATTTTCTACTGATGTGGCTGAAAGACAGCCAATAGAGATAATTACTGAAGCAGACAATTCTTTAGGTAAAATCTACTTCTTTACCAATATCCGACATTTGACGGGCGATACTATTACCCATCGTTGGATCTATAAAGACAAGGTCAAGGCTGAAGTTAGTTTTGATATTAAAGGTAAGCGCTGGCGTGTATGGTCGAGTAAAAATCTTTGGCACACATGGACAGGGCAGTGGAAAGTAGAAGTAGTTAATCAGAAAAATGAAATACTACTAGCAAAAATATTTGAATTCGGAAAGAACGCCCATCAAATGGGTACAGGAAAGAACAATGGATAAAGTAGTACTTGCCTATTCGGGCGGATTAGACACAAGCATCATCGTTAAGTGGTTACAAGACACTTATCAGTGTGAAGTAGTTACCTTTACGGCCGATATTGGCCAAGGTGAAGAAGTCGAGCCTGCACGCGCTAAAGCTGTCGCTGCCGGCGTTAAAGAAATTTATATTGAAGATTTACGTGAAGAATTTGCACGTGATTTTGTCTTCCCAATGTTTCGTGCCAATGCAATTTACGAAGGCGAGTATTTACTCGGAACTTCTATTGCACGCCCATTAATTTCCAAACGTTTGGTAGAAATTGCTAATGAAGTAGGTGCTGATGCTATCTCACATGGCGCAACCGGCAAGGGTAATGATCAAGTGCGCTTTGAACTAAATGCTTACGCACTCGATGCTGACATCCAAGTGATTGCCCCATGGCGTGAGTGGGAATTATCTTCTCGTGAAAGTCTAATGGCTTATGCAGAAAGCCATGGTATTGAGATTGATTACCAAAAACAAAACAAAAAATCTCCCTATTCAATGGATGCGAATTTATTGCACATTTCATATGAAGGTGATATTTTGGAAGACCCTTGGGCAGAGCCTGAAGACGACATGTGGCGCTGGACAGTGTCACCTGAGAACGCACCTGATAAAGCTGAAACTATTGAGATTACTTATACTAAAGGCGATATTACCGCTATTGATGGTGAAGTAATGAGCCCTGCAACCGTGATGGAAGTATTGAATCAACGTGCGGGTGCACACGGTATTGGCCGTGATGATATTGTTGAAAATCGTTTTGTTGGTATGAAGTCACGCGGTTGTTATGAAACACCGGCAGGCACAGTGATGCTTAAAGCCCATCGTGCGATGGAAAGCCTTACGCTTGATCGTGAAGCGGCACATCTTAAAGATGAGCTAATGCCAAAATATGCTGAGATGATTTATAACGGTTTTTGGTTTGCACCAGAGCGTGAAATGCTACAAGCAGCGATTGATAAAACTCAAGAAACCGTTAATGGCACAGTTCGCCTTAAACTTTATAAAGGCGGTATTACGGTTGTTGGACGTAAATCTGATGATTCACTTTTTAGTGAAAAAATCGCAACCTTCGAGGATGATGAAGGCGCTTATGATCAAAAAGATGCAGCTGGGTTTATTAAACTTAATGCACTTCGCTTGCGACTCAAGGCTCTAAAGTAAGAAAACAAGCCGTTCTTAAAATTTCCTAAATTTTTCAAAATACCCACTAAAAATACCATTTAGTGGGTATTTTTATATTAAAAATGGCATTTTAAAGTATAAAAGTGGGTTTTTTTACTAAAATATAAGACTTATTTCAATTATTTTATAAATTTTAGACAATAAAAAGCCCGATAAAAATCGGGCTTTTTATGTATGGAGGCCGGAACCAGAATCGAACTGGTCTAGATGGATTTGCAATCCACTGCATAACCGATTTGCTATCCGGCCAAGACTGTGTGCAAAGGGCTATATAAAAAAAGCCTGTCACGACAGGCTTTTAAATTTGGAGCGGGAAACGAGATTCGAACTCGCGACATTCACGTTGGCAACGTGATGCTCTACCAGCTGAGCTATTCCCGCAATAGATGGCAAATTATAGTGTTTTTTCGCTAAGAGTCAAATGTTTTTACACCTTCTTTTAAATAAATAAAGCCTGAGTACAAGGTTAGCAAGGTTGCAGCTAGTAATAAAGTCACACCGACCTCAAAACTTGGCAAGCCAAAGAAGGGTTGTTGATAAAGTAAAAACAAAATGGCGAAGACTTGCACAAAGGTTTTAACCTTGCCAATATAGGAAACATTGACTGTAGAGCGCTGACCAATGGTGCCCATCCATTCTCTCAGGGCAGAAACTAAAATCTCACGAGAAATAATAATCAGCGCACAAATGGCGATGTACCAATGTGTATCAGTGGGATAGAAATCCACCAATAATATCAGTGCCACAGACACCATTAGCTTATCGGCAACCGGATCTAAAAAAGCACCGAGCTGTGAAGTCATGTTGAGTTTTCTGGCTAAGTAGCCATCCAAATAATCAGTGGTGCTAATAAAAGCATAAACGCCAGTCACCCAAAAATTAATTTGCGTAAAAATATTGTCAGGTGCCTTAATATTAATAAATCCATCTGGATTGTAAGCAGGCTGAAAGTAATACAACGCAACAAAAATTGGAATCAGTGCAATTCTTGAAAGGGTAATTATATTGGGTAGTGTCATCATGGTGATTATTCTAACAGAGAATAGTAGATTTATTGACACTTGAAAATGGTGGGCCCGACAAGAGTCGAACTTGTAACCGCTCGGTTCGTAGCCGAGTACTCTATCCAGTTGAGCTACGGGCCCATAAAGCGTGTAATTATCACCATATTCGACTCAAAGGTCAAGCGAGAAGTGGTTTATTTTTGTAAGCGATTGACCAATTGATCAAGTTTTACCATGCGTGAGCCTTTAATCAGCACCGTGGCATTGATATGATGCGTTAATAGGCGCGAAGCTAATTGATCCAAATCATCAAAATGCATGCCGTCATAATGCTTGGCTAGTTCTCCATAGGTGTAAACTGCATCTAGTGAATCTTTGGCTAATTGTCCAATCTGTTGATGGAAAGTTTTGGCCTCATCGCCCAATTCTGCCATACTGCCAAGTACGGCAACTTTTTCACCGGTAAAGGTGAGTAGTGTATTAATTGCCGCCTTCATTGATTGCGGACTAGCATTGTAAGTGTCATCAATAATGGTTAGATTGGGTTGTTGGATAACATTGAGTCGGCCTTTTTCGGCTTGGGTATTTTCCAAACCTTGCTTGATGGTATTAATATTAAAGCCCAACGCATGTGCACAAGTGCTAGCTGCGAGTGCGTTATCAATATTATGCTGGCCAATCAGTTGCAAGATGATGTTAACTTGTTTATCAAAAATATTTAAATCAAAACTATTGTGATCAATATTGCTAGCAAAAACATCGCCGCCTTTGCCAAAGCTAAGATTGCCACTAAAGTCGGTATCAGTATTGACGATGTTTTTACTGTCGTTGCCATAAATCTCGCCTTTGGCTTTAACCAAATTATCAAACCCGCCAAATTCTCCAATGTGTGCATCTAGCGTGTTAGTGACTACGGCGACATCAGGTTGAGCAATGTTGCGTAAATAAGCAATTTCTCCAACATGATTAGCGCCCATTTCAACCACAGCGTATTGGTGTTGATCTTCTAGTTCTAATAAAGTCATCGGCACACCAAGATGGTTATTGAGATTGCCCTTGGTAGCGAGTGTCGGTGCTTTTAAACTTAATATATTGGCCAACATATTTTTAGTGGTGGTTTTGCCGTTACTGCCGGTAATGGCTATAACGGTTGGCTTAACATTATTCAAATGCCAGTGTGCGATATTAGCCAGTGCTGTTTGTGTATCTTCAACTAACAAGACAGGTAGATTGGTCGAAACAGGCTTGCTTGCAATAATTGCCACTGCACCCATTTTTTCAGCTTCATTTAGATAATCATGTGCATCGAAATTATCACCAATAAGCGCGACAAATAAAGCGCCATCCATGCGTTGCCTTGTGTCGGTACACACACCGGTAAATTCAATACACTCGACTGTGTCAACGCCTAGTACTGAGGCAATGGACTGTGTATTAGATGACAGCATTTTGTGCAATTTCGATATCACTTAAGACCAATGTCTTGTCTTTGAATTCTTGAGTGGATTCGTGGCCTTTTCCGGCAATGAGCAGACACTCATTTTCATTCAAAGTGGTGATGGCAGTTTCAATAGCGAGCTGCCTGTCAAGGGTAATGTCTAGCTCGAAACTGTCGTCAATGCCACTGAGAATATCATCAATAATCGCTTGCGGGTCTTCGCTTCGTGGATTGTCATTAGTGAGTACAATGGTGCTGGCTAGATCGCTGGCAATCTTACCCATCTTAGCGCGTTTGTCTTGATCACGGTTGCCACCACAGCCAAAGACAATGCGAATTTGATGATCTGGATAATGGCTTTGCAAAGTGTTAATGGCATTTTCGATGGCATCTGGGGTGTGGGCGTAATCAACCCAAGCTAAGGTATTTTTAATACGATGCATTCGACCCGCTGGTGGGAATAAGTGGTGCAATAGTGGAATGATGCTTGAACGTTCAAAACCAAGTTGTTCGACACTGTTGAGTGCAGCCAGAACGTTGGATAAGTTAAACCGCCCCAATAAAGGAGACTCAAATACAAAGCCATCAAGTTGGCATAAAAAACCTTCAGTTGTGGCGTTGATTTTTTCAAATTCATCTAGACTGTAGGTAGTTTGTGTGGCGTGTTTAGAGATGGCTAAAAAATCTGTATGTTGATCGTTGTCACGATTAATCACAACACTTTTGAGTGAGTCAAGAGCAAATAGTTTAAGTTTGGTATCTCGATATTCATCCAAACTGTGGTGATAGTCTAAATGGTCTTGCGTGAGATTGGTAAAAACAGCTTGTTTAAAATTAATCCCTGCGACTCTGTCTTGATCCAGCCCGTGAGAAGAAACTTCTAATACTGCCGTGTGAATACCATCTTGATGGTATTGGTGAAGTGTTTTATAGAGCGTTAAAATATCGGGTGTGGTGTTATTAGAAACCACAGCGCTATGGGTGATACCTAAGGTGCCAATTAGACCATTTTTGACCCCGAGCTGATTTAATAATTGTGAGATAAAATAACTCACCGAGGTTTTACCATTGGTGCCAGTGATGCCAATTACTTCCACCTGCACCGCTTGAGGGTAATAAGTACTCGCTAGCATTGGCAAATGTTGCTTGAGATTATCGACACGCACGCTTGGCACACTACAATCAAAATCTTGTGAATCAATCAATACTGCAACACAGCCGTTTTCAATGGCTTGATCAACATAATCAACACCATGAGAAGACTGCCCTTGTAAAGCAATAAATACATCGCCGGTTTGTATGTTGGCTGCATTCAAACACAGGCCTTGAGTTTCGACATCAATCTTCGTGTCAACAATATCAGTTAGTAGTTCATTTAAATTCATGTGGGTATTATAAAAGGTTTATTGCAAAATAAGACTTAATGGCGCTCCTAGATAGAAATTTTTATTGGTATTTGCACCAATAAATGTTTTAAAGACTGAACCTATAGCCACTTTTTGATACAATAATGGCTTTAAGTGTATTGAAGGAGTTGAAATGGCTTTAACAAGAAGAGATTTTATTAAAGTATTGGGTGCTGGATCAGCGGCGGGTTTAATCAGTGGTTGTGGTAGTGATGCTTCGGCGAAATTGTCATCACAAGATAACATGTATGAAGTACCAAAAACCGGTAATGCGCGTATTTTGCACATCACTGACACCCATGGTAATTTATTACCCAACTATTTTCGCGAACCAAATGTTAACTTAGGCTTTGGCTCTACTTTTGGCCAATTACCACATGTTGTTGGTAATAAACTTCTTAAGCAAATTGGCGTTAAGCCAGGCTCACCTGAAGCCCATGCTTTTACTTATAATAATTTTGAAGAATTAGCTGCTAAATATGGAAAAACCGGCGGCTTTGGTCAAATCAAAACGGTTTTAGATTCATTGCGTGAGAGTGCTGGTGGCGTACAAAATACACTAACCGTTGATGGTGGCGATACTTGGCAAGGTTCTGGCACTTCACTTTGGACGCGTGGCGCAGATATGGTTGAAGCTACTAATATGTTGGGTGTTGATGTCATGGTTGGACATTGGGAATTTACCTATAAAGAAGAAGAAACTTTAAAAAATATTGGCTTCTTTAAAGGTGATTTCTTGGGTCAAAACGTACGCATCATGGAAGACGCATTGATGGGTGATGACTATTTCACCATGACGGAAAAATACGATGGTAACGGCTTGTTTGATGAAGATGAGGCATTGCCATTTAAGCCATATGTTATTAAAAATGTAGGCGGACACCGTATTGCCGTGATTGGTCAAGCATTCCCAAGAACTTCAAACGCCAACCCGCAGAAATACTTCTTTCCAGACTGGTCTTTCGGTCTGCGTGAAGATGAAATGCAAGAGCTGGTAACGGATATTCGTGAAAATGAAAAGCCAGATGCAGTGATTGTAATATCACACAATGGCATGGATGTTGATATCAAAATGGCTTCACGTGTGGTCGGTATTGATGCATTTTTTGGTGGTCATACGCATGACGGTATGCCTAAGCCTATTGAGGTTAAAAATGCGGGCGGTGTTACAGTGGTTACTAACGCCGGTTGTTCGGGTAAATACATTGGTGTGATGGACCTTAACATTGTTGATCATAAAGTTTCTGGTTATGAGTACAAAATGTTGCCAATTATGACTAATTTGATCAAACCAGATGCGGCAGTTGTCTCGTTTATTGATAAGATGCGTAATACCAAATACGACAAGAATGTGGTTGAAGCACGTAGCAGTGAAATGAGTAATAATCCAGATCGCGTGGGTAAAACTTACGATGAAATTTTGACTGAGAAGTTGTGTACCACCGAGCAAACACTTTATCGCCGTGGTAATTTTATGGGCACTTGGGATCAAGTTTTAGTTAACTCCTTGCGTGAAGAGCACAGTGCAGACTTTGCTATGTCGGCCGGTGTACGTTGGGGAACATCAGTGCCAGCAGGCCATGATGTCACCATGGAGGACTTAATGACGAATACTTCTATGACTTATGGTGAAACCTATGTGAGTGAGCTTAAGGGTGCGCAACTCAAAGACATATTAGAAGGTATTGCTGAAAATTTATTTGTACAAGATCCGTACTTACAATCGGGTGGTGACATGGTGCGCATGGGTGGCATGGACTACACCATTGATCCTGCTGCAGGTTTGGGCGGGCGTATTAGTGATATGAAAGATGACGAAGGCACACCAATCGACCCTAACAAATCGTACAAAGTATCGGGCTGGGCGCAAGTCGGTAGTATTGGTAATGGACGTTTAATGTGGGATGTAGCGGCAGATTATTTGCGTAAGCAAAAACACCTTAACTTGTCTAAGGTAAACCATCCAACCATTAAGGGTGTGAAAGATAACCCAGGTATTGAGAATTACGATGGTGAGTTAATTTAAGCGTTAATAACAAGATAATCAAACCCCGCTAGTCGGGGTTTTTTATTATGAGATTATTTCTAACCTTATTATTATTGTTAAGCTCGTTCGTAAAGGCGGATGTGGTTAAGCCTGCGCTAATAGAAATATCAATCTTTACCCCTCAAGGGGGTACTGGAAAGAGTGAGGGTAAAACGCTTGAAGTTGAGATTGATCTAAGCCTTGAAGCGGCAATGACCGGTATTGGTACTCAATACAAAAAAACCACCGATGCCCCTAATTCAGCACAATATGATGAGCTAAGAGCGCTCGAACCCGATGTATTGCGTAAACGTTTTAAGAATTTTGAAACTGAATTCTTAAACAGTCTTGAATTGAGTATTAATGGTCAGACCCAAGTATTGACGTTAAGTCATGCAAAAATTGACATTATTGGTTATAAAAAACGACCGAGAAAAACCATTTTGACTTACCAAGTAAAACTCAGTGAATGGCCAAAAACACTCGCATGGCAATATGGGAAGATCTATGGTGATAGTGCGTTACGTTGGCAAATGTATAAAAAGGATGAATATAATTGGAGTCAATGGCAATGGTTGCGTGATAGCGCACCTAGTGGTGTGATTGATATTAATCATCCAGAGCCATTGAACGCAGCACAGCGTTTTTATCAGTTCGTTAGTATTGGCTTTGACCATGTCATCCCATTGGGCTGGGATCACATATTATTTATTGTCGGTATGGCGCTTTCATCACTTTTGTGGCGCAAGCTATTGTTATTGGTTACCACCTTTACCTTGGCACACACACTGACATTAGGTTTGGCGATGTATGGTGTGGTTGAAGTCTCAGTGAGAATTGTTGAGCCTTTGATTGCCTTTTCTATTGCTTATGTGGCGATTGAAAATCTGTTGACTAATCAATCTATCAAACGCAAAAGCGTTATTGTGTTTTTATTTGGTTTGATTCATGGCTTGGGTTTTGCCACCATGCTCAAAGAGTTTGAAATGGCGTCAGATTCATTTTTAACCACCTTGATTGGTTTTAATGTTGGTGTGGAATTGGCGCAAATTGTAATTGTGTTGGGTGTGGTTAGTGTGTTGTTGATACTACGTGAGCTAAAACTGAATTATCGACAATTGGCGGTTATTCCTGCTTCGATCGTTATTGCCTTGATTGGAGTTTGGTGGGGCGTAGAAAGATTAATTACTTAAATATAGTTAATATTTGAGTTGTAGTAATTACAAGTAGTTTTTTCTTGTGCAAGGCAGATTTGTAAAATGTGAGGGCGCGTAGATTTTCTACGTAACTGAATATTTTAAAAATCTAACGCAGTACAAGGAGAAAATACGAAGTAATTTAGATGATTTTGGCTTGCATTAGGGTGTGGGTATTAATAGCCCCTACTACTTGGTTGTTTTCATCAACTACTGGTAGAGAATTTAAATTAAACTCATCCATCATTGCTACTGCTGCCATAGCAGGTTTGTCTGCCAATATTGACTTGCAGTTAGCGGTCATTACCTCGCCAATGCTTAAGTTTTGAATATCAGTATGATCTTCCAGTACTCGGCGTAGATCGCCATCGGTAAAAATACCTTGGAGATTGTTATTATGAGTAACTAGCACCATTCCTAATGCTTTTTGACTCATCACTAAGAGCGCATCAAGCAGTTTGGTGTCGCCATTTACGGCGGGAATATCATCACCGGTTTTCATAATATTTTTAACAAACGTTAGTAGTCGTCTACCCAAAGCACCAGACGGATGTGAGCGAGCAAAGTCATCAGGACTAAAGCCCTTGTCTGTGAGTAGACTAACTGCTAGTGCATCGCCCATAGCAAGTGCTACCGTAGTGGATGAAGTTGGTGCTAAATTATGTGGGCAAGCTTCTTTTTCGACACCAACATCCAAATGCACATCACAAGCCTCTCCAATTGAAGAGCTGGCGTTTCCAGTCATGCTGATAATTGGCACACCAAGGCGCTGAATAACCGGTACTACTGTCATGATTTCATCTGACTCGCCAGAATAAGAAATGCAAATAGCCACATCACCTTCAGTAATCATGCCTAAATCGCCATGGCCAGCTTCACCCGGATGTACAGCAAAAGCTGGCGTGCCAGTTGAGGCGAATGTAGCGGCAATTTTATTACCAATATGGCCAGATTTTCCCATGCCAATTAATACAACTTTGCCTTGACAATTTTGTATTAGTTTGCAAGCTCTGACAAAACTATCGTCTAGGCGATTGGCCAAATCAGAAACAGCCTGAGCTTCGGTGAGTATTACATCTTTAGCAGATTGCAGCAATGAATCAGACACGATCTAGACACCTCCATTTGTTTGGGATACATTTTAAATCAGCTAGGCTAGCCATTGTGGCTGTATAAAGGTTAGCCTCATCTTCGTATACGAGTTGGTAGTATCGGATTTTCATCGTCAACGCTGATCCAAATACGATAGAGCCGAGAACAATTAACGAGCCCAGTGATAGTGTGGATACACCAGTTACACCTTGTCCGATCGTACAACCCATACCAAGTACACCACCTATTCCCATTAATAATCCACTGACAATGTGATTGATTAAATCGCTAATTGAACTAAACCATTCCAAGCGAAATGATTGGTTTAATATAGCATAAAAGAATGAGCCTACTAGTACTCCTAAACCAGCAATGAGCGCAAATGTAATATAGGTTGTATCAAATGTAGAACTCACCAATGCAGAAAAATGTCCAGAAGGTGCGACAAATGTCAAAGATTGTGCGCCTATAGCATAAGGTATTTCATCCATCATCTCAGCCTCTTCAAGCAGCTCTTGCCCCATAGGACCAGACGAAATATACCAGGCAATCGCTACACAAATTCCGATCGTTATGCCTGCAAAGATATTGTGCTTATCTTTTCTAAATTCCTCTGTTCTGAATAAGTATAAAAGTGCGGCGATTGAAATAACAAATCCAAGAATTAATTTTGTATTCAGTACATCTGTTTGAATGATATGCGCGGTGAGCGCTCCCAGATCTTGGCTATTGATATCGTATTCTGTTAAATCAACATCTAATACGCTTGTCCATTGTAAAAAGAAAGTGTACATAAAATCGGTAAACATCATTAAGTAAGCACCAAATGCCATCATTGCAAAAATTATGACTGATTTTAGATTTCCAGCACCAATTCTGACCAAAGTTTTATTGCCACAACCTGAGCCAATCGTCATACCAATACCAAAGATTAATCCCCCAATAAGGTATCTTAGCCAAGCAAATGTAGGTGTGTTATAAGGCGGGCTAGCTGTGTCATTGCTTTGAGTTAATGATGAATCGATTAACTCAGTGTAAGTAAGTAATGTGACTAAAAATAATGCAGAAACTGCAGCCAACATCCATGACTTAAATCTAGCAGTAGAGCCCATATTTACCCAGTCGGACACAGCACCCATTGTGCAAAAGTCAGTTTTACTGACGACCCAGCCCATAATAAATGTTGTTGCAAAGATCAACATTAACATGTTTTGATAAAGTTCAAGTTCCATTTTTCCCCCTTAGTTAATAAAGACTCAGGCTAATTATAAGATAAGTCGGCAATGTCTGCTGATTATAATAAGGTGTTTTAAATAACGAATTTTATTATGTCAAAATACAAAATTTTATTTGTATGTATGGGTAATATTTGTCGCTCACCAACAGCCGAAGGCACTTTCAGATCACAGGTAAAAAAACAGGGCGTTGAAGAAATGTTTGAAATCGATTCTGCTGGCACGCACGCCTACCATATTAACGAGCAGCCAGATTCTCGTTCGCAACTATCAGCGCGAAAGTTTGGCGTAGATTTATCTGACCAACGTGGGCGTCAAGTGCACGAGTCTGATTTCTATCATTACGATTATATTTTTGCTATGGATGCCTCAAACTTGTCTGATCTTCAGTTCATTTGCCCAGAAGAACACCAGCATAAACTTTCTTTGATGTTAGATAATATCCCTAAAAATAATGGAAAAAGCGTACCCGACCCTTATTTTGAAGGACGCTTTGACGACGTCTTTGAGATGTTAAATCGTGCCAGTGGATTTTTGCTTGAAAGTTTACTGAAAAAAGTCTAAATCTTGTTGACATAGGCGCGCCTTCCACAGTATAATTCACCCCTTTATTGCCCCCGAAAAAACAGTGGGCGATTAATACTTTAAATAATTTAAAAGAATTTCGGAGAAATTGTATTTATGTCAACAGTTAATCAATTGGTACGCAAACCACGTAAGAAAAAGGTTGTTAAAAGTGGTGTACCAGCATTAGACAGCTGCCCACAAAAACGTGGCGTTTGTACTCGTGTATACACAACCACACCTAAAAAGCCTAACTCAGCATTACGTAAAGTTGCACGTGTTAGATTAACCAACGCAGCTGAAGTAACAACTTACATTGGCGGCGAAGGTCACAACTTACAAGAGCACTCAGTGATTTTGATTCGTGGTGGTCGTGTTAAAGATTTACCTGGTGTTCGTTACCATACAGTTCGTGGCGCACTAGATACAGTTGGTGTTGACGGTAGAATGCAAGGTCGTTCTAAGTACGGCACCAAGAAACCTAAGAAATAACAACAATATATAAAATAAGAGAAACACTATGAGAAGAAGATCCGCCCCTAAAAGAGAAATCCTACCAGACCCGAAGTTTGGTGATTTAGTATTGGCTAAGTTTGTAAACATCTTAATGTTAGATGGTAAAAAATCAGTAGCTGAGAAGATCGTTTATGATGCGTTAGATACAATTGAAGCTAAAGGTAATGCTGAGCCAATTGAAGTATTCAAACAAGCGTTAGATAATATTGGTCCACAAGTTGAGATTAAATCTCGTCGTGTTGGTGGTTCAACTTACCAGGTTCCAATCGAAGTAAGATCTGAGCGTAAAATTGCTTTAGCAATGCGTTGGATTATTGAAGCATCACGTAAGCGTGGTGAAAAAGGCATGAAGCTTAGATTGGCAGGCGAAGTATTAGATGCTGTGCAAAATCGTGGCACTGCATTTAAGAAGAAAGAAGACACTCACAGAATGGCTGAAGCAAACAAAGCGTTTGCTCACTTCCGCTGGTAATCGAACATTTAGATTTAAGGATTTAAGAAAATGGCAAGAAATCACCCACTTAGTCGCTACCGTAATGTCGGTGTTATGGCGCATATTGATGCTGGTAAAACAACTACTACAGAACGTGTATTGTTGTACACAGGTCGTACTCACAAAATTGGTGAGGTTCACGATGGTGGCGCAACTATGGACTGGATGGAGCAGGAGCAAGAGCGTGGTATTACCATTACTTCTGCTGCAACCACTTGTATGTGGAAAGGTATGGATGAGCAGTTTGATGAGCACCGTATCAACATTATTGACACGCCGGGACACGTTGACTTCACCATTGAAGTTGAGCGTTCACTTAAAGTATTAGACGGTGCCTTAGCGTTATTTTGTGCGGTAGGTGGAGTAGAGCCTCAGTCGGAAACTGTATGGCGTCAAGCTAATAAATACAATGTTCCACGTATCGGTTTTGTTAACAAAATGGATCGAGCTGGTGCAAACTTCCTACGTGTTTGTGATCAAATTAAAACCCGTTTAGGCGGTAATCCAGTGCCAATGCAAATCGCAATTGGCGCAGAAGAAGACTTTCAAGGTGTGGTTGATTTAATCACCATGAAAGCCATCTATTGGAATGAAGCAGACCAAGGTGCTACTTACGAAACTAAGGATGTTCCAGCTGAATTAATGGAATTGGCGAAAGAAAAACGCGAGTTCATGGTTGAATCTGCTGCCGAAGCTAACGATGAGTTAATGGAAAAATACTTGGAAGGTGTTGAGTTATCAAATGACGAGATTAAAGAGGGTATTCGTCATCAAACAATCAACAGTCAAATTATTCCAATGTTCTGTGGTTCAGCTTTTAAAAACAAAGGCGTACAGGCTGCACTAGATGCAATTATTATGTACATGCCGTCTCCATTAGAAGTTGATCCAATTGAAGGTATTCTAGACGACAAAGATGAAACTCGTGCACCGCGTCCTGCTGATGATGATGAGCCGTTTTCAGCACTTGCATTTAAAATTGCAACTGACCCGTTCGTAGGTACGTTAACTTTCTTCCGTGTATATTCAGGTGTGTTGAAAGCTGGTGATTTTGTTTATAACTCATCTAAAGGCAAGAAAGAGCGTATTGGTCGTATGGTGCAAATGCACTCAAACGATCGTGAAGAAATTAAAGAAGTTCGTGCGGGAGATATCGCTGCTGCGATTGGTCTTAAAGACGTCACAACGGGTGACACTTTATGTGATCTCAAAGAGAAGATTGTTCTTGAAAGAATGGAATTCCCTGAGCCGGTAATTGCATTAGCAGTAGAACCTAAGACTAAAGCAGACCAAGAAAAAATGGGTATTGCGTTGGGTAAGCTAGCAGCAGAAGATCCGTCTTTCAGAGTGTCAAGTGATGAAGAGTCAGGCCAGACTATTATTGCGGGCATGGGTGAGCTTCACCTAGACATTATTGTTGATCGCATGCGACGTGAATTTGACGTTGAGTGTAACGTTGGCGCACCACAAGTATCTTACCGTGAAGCCATTACAACATTGGTTGAGCATCAACATAAGTTTGCTAAGCAATCGGGTGGTCGTGGTCAGTATGGTCACGTGCATTTACGTATCGAACCTCAAGAAGCTGGTGCAGGTTATGAATTCGTTGACGAAATTAAAGGTGGCGTTATTCCTAAGGAATACATTCCTGCGGTTAACAAAGGTGTTCAAGAGCAAATGGAAAACGGCGTATTAGCTGGCTTCCCATTAGTAGATATTAAAGTAACGGTTTATGATGGTTCTTACCATGACGTTGACTCGAATGAAATGGCGTTTAAGATTGCCGCTTCTAAGTGTTTAGCTGAAGGTGTTAGAATGGCCAACCCACAATTGCTTGAGCCAATGATGGCAGTTGAAGTGGTTACCCCTGAAGAATACATGGGTGACGTAATGGGTGACCTTAACCGTCGTCGTGGTTTAGTTGGCGGTATGGAAGACCTTCCTAACGGCAAGCAATTAAAAGCAGATGTTCCATTAGCAGAAATGTTTGGTTATGCAAATGACCTTCGTTCAGCGACTCAAGGTCGTGCAAGTTATTCAATGGAATTCTCAAAGTACACAGCAGCACCTAAAAATGTTGCTGATGATGTAATCGAAAAATTAAATAAGTAAGGAGTATTTACAATGTCAAAAGAAAAATTCGAAAGAACCAAACCCCATGTAAACGTTGGCACAATTGGCCACGTTGACCACGGTAAAACAACCCTAACAGCAGCAATCACTAAAGTAATGGCTGAAGCTAACGGTAGTGAAGCAACTGACTTTGCTGATATTGATAAAGCTCCTGAAGAAAGAGAGCGTGGTATCACTATCTCAACGTCACACGTAGAATACGAATCAGAAACTCGTCACTACGCACACGTTGACTGCCCAGGACACGCCGACTACGTTAAGAACATGATTACAGGTGCGGCACAAATGGACGGC